>JBKCHQ010000147.1:0-3331 GCA_046302715.1 Bacteroidia bacterium
CATTGCCGTAGTAGCCGAAGTGGCCGAAGCCCTGCAGCATATCAAAGACCAAATGGTATTTGTTGGTGGTGCAGTAGTTAGTTTATATACCGATGATCCGGCAGCCGATGAAATTCGCCCTACACAGGACATCGATATGACGTTAAATATAGTTAACCTCAGTCACTGGGAAAAAGTGCAAGAGCAATTAGGAGCCTTGGGGTTTTATCCCGACCCTTTTGGTCATTCTATTTGCAGTTACAAATACAAAGACATTCCGGTAGACATCATGGCCAGCGAAGAGGGCCCGCTAGGCCCGGCCAACCGATGGTATAAAATGGGCTTCGAAAATTTATGGACGGCGAAAGCCAAAGACCAGGAAATCAAAATTCTTTCGGCACCCTGTTATTTGGCCACCAAATTTGAAGCGTTTAACGACAGAGGTTCTGATTACCGCACAAGCCACGATATCGAAGACATTATCTATATAGTGGATAATCGGGTTGGAATAGTAGAGGAAATACGAAAAGATGATTACCGTATTGCTAACTTTATTAAGGAGCAATTACAAAAAATAATTAATAAAGGCATGATGCACGAAGTTTTGATGGCACACATTCATCCGTTGATGCTAGAAGAACGCATGCCGATTGTAGAAGAAAAAATCAACCAAATACTCTATTAACCGTATGGCATTTAACGAACTCAATAGCGTAGAGCATTTCATTATTCATCAACTTAGCGGGGTAAATTTGAATAGCAGCGAGCTGCAAGAACCAAAGGTTGGTTATGGCACGCAATGGCACTATAAATCGGCTGCTGAATTAAACCGTTCGGTAAACGAAGTACTTATAGAGCAAGAATTAAAAGATGCATTAATTCGTTTAAATCCAGAAATATATGCAAAACCCGAGTTGGCTGATGAAGTAATTTATAAACTGCGAGCTATTTTAATTTCTGTAAATCAAATAGGACTGGTAAAAGCCAACGAAGAATTTTTTAAATGGCTTAGTGGAGATAAAACAATGCCTTTTGGCGAAAATAATCGCCATGTTCCAATTCGAATTTTTGATTTTGAAAAGCCGACGCAAAACAGTTACGTTGTAACAAACCAATTCCGAATTCATCACCGAGAAACAAAAATTCCGGATATTGTTTTATTCATAAATGGAATTCCAGTTGTAGTTGGGGAGGCAAAAACCCCCATTCGTCCAAGTATAAGCTGGCTCGATGGCGCCTATGAAATTCATGAGGTGTACGAAAATGCTGTTCCACAATTGTTCGTTCCCAATATTTTATCCTTTGCTACTGAAGGGAAAGCATTGTACTACGGTAGCATTCGTTGTCCTTTAGATTTTTGGGCACCATGGCGCTTAGAAGACGATGATGATGCTCTTGCTCGCCGATTGGGTTTGGGAGAAATTGGCAAAGAGATGAGTGATTTATTGCATCCTTCACGTTTATTGGACATACTTCAAAACTTTTCCTTGTTTACTACCAACAAGAAAAAACAACGCAGCAAAGTCATTCCTCGTTTTCAGCAGTATGAGGGCGCAAATAAAATTGTAGAACGTGTAATTGATGGCCGTATAAAGAAAGGCTTGATTTGGCATTTTCAAGGTTCGGGTAAATCGCTTTTGATGGTTTTTGCTGCTCAGAAATTACGTCGTGCTGCAGCGTTAAAGAGCCCAACCGTTATCGTCTTAGTTGATCGTACCGATTTGGATACGCAGATTTCGGGTACATTCAATGCTTCCGATATTCCCAATGTAGAAGCAACCGACAGCATTAAAGATTTGCAAAAAATGTTGGAACAGGACACCCGAAAAATTATCATTTCGATGATACACAAGTTTCGCGATGCCAAGCCCAATATGAATACCCGCGAAAACATCATTGTTTTGGTAGATGAAGCGCATCGCACGCAAGAAGGCGATTTAGGTCGTCAAATGCGAGCAGCACTTCCCAATGCATTTTTATTTGGGCTTACCGGTACACCTGTTAACAAAGCCGATAAAAATACCTTTTGGGCATTTGGTTCAGAAGAAGATGAGGGAGGCTATTTATCTCGCTATACCTTTCAAGATTCCATTCGAGATGGAGCTACTTTACCCTTGCATTTTGAACCTCGTTTGATTGATGTGCATGTGGATAAAGAAACACTAGATAATCTATTTACAGAGTTTAAAGAAGATGTCGCTCTAACAGACGAAGAAGCCGATGCCTTGAATAAAAAGTCGGCTAAAATGTCGGCATTTCTAAAATCGCCAGAGCGCGTCGCAAAGATTGTTGCAGATATTGCCACCCATTTTAAAGAGAAGGTTGCACCTCACGGATATAAAGCAATGATTGTAACACCCGATCGATTCGCGTGTATTCAATACAAGGAGGAGCTAGACAAATATTTTCCAGTTGAAGCTAGTCGTGTAGTGATTTCTACAACAGCCAATGACAAGCCTGAATTTAAACAGAAGTGGGGAGTTGATAAATCGCAGCAAGAACGTATTGTTGATGAATTTAACGATCCCATTTCAGATGTTCAATTTCTTATTGTAACGGCCAAATTGCTAACAGGCTTCGATGCACCCATTTTGCAGACCATGTATCTCGATAAGTCGATAAAAGACCATACGCTGTTGCAGGCTATTTGTCGCACTAATCGTTTATTTCCGAATAAAACCTATGGTCGAATTGTAGATTATTTTGGAATATTTGATGATGCTGCAAAAGCTTTAGAGTTTGATGAGAAATCAGTTAAGCAAATTATTACCAATCTATCCGAACTTAGAAATCAATTGCCAAAAGCAGTTGCGGATGCACTAATTCACTTTGAAGGAGTGGATAGAAGCATCCCTGGGTTTGAAGGTTTAGAGGCAGCACAAAACGCAATTAAGTCAGACGAAAAGAAAGATTCATTTGCGAAAGATTTTAAATTGCTCAGTAAATTGTGGGAATCGTTATCGCCCGATGCTACATTGAACTTGTATCAAACAGATTACAAGTGGTTATCGCAGGTATTTGAATCAGTAAGACCTGCATCCAATAATGTTGGAAAGCTATTGTGGATGACCTTGGGCGCTCAAACAACAAAACTCATTCACGACAATATTCACGTGGGTGAAATCCACAACCTTGAAGAATTTATTCTCGATGCAGATGTTATTGAAGACATATTCAATAATCCAGATCCTAAAAATGCGAAGAAGTTAGCAAGGATTCTAATAAGCCGATTTAAGCGTTATGCCGATCATCCAACGTTCAAGAAATTAAGTGAGTTATTGGAGGAGCTAAGAGACAGGGCAGAAAGAGGTTTAATTACGTCAATTGAATTCGTAAAAGAATTATGTAAAAT
>JBKCHQ010000148.1:0-16720 GCA_046302715.1 Bacteroidia bacterium
TTGTTTATAAAAATGAAAGCCCTTATCTGCTAGGTATTATGGCTAAAGGTAAAAATCGTCCCGAACTCGAAATGTTTATTGGCGCAGTAGCTGAAGCTATTGCAAAAGGTTCTTAATGCCTGTAAAGCCTCCATAAATTACCACTCGGTCTAATTCGTTATATCGCCTACTTAAATTAGAGGTTATAATGCGTTCCATTGTTATGGTTCCCCAAAGAATCAAGTAATTTTAAGAAACAAATACGCTAAATCGAAAGTTCTTTTGCCCGCTGCACAAACGCTTCAATGTCGGCAAGTTCGGTATCCCAACTGCACATTAAACGCACCTCGCCGGTATGTTCGTTCCAAACGTAGAATGGAAATTCTTCGGCCAGTTTTTCGGATACGCCTGTTTTAAATATGGCGAATACGGCATTGGCCTCCACAGGTCGGGTTATGGTAACTCCGTTTACCGTTCTCAGGCCTGCCGCCAAATGTTGCGCATAGGTATTGGAATGTGTGGCCAACTGTAACCACAAATCGTTCTTGAAAAATCCGAGAAATTGAGCGGCAATAAAGCGCATTTTGGAATACAGCTGCATGCCTTGTTTACGGCGGTATTTAATGCCTTCGGCAAGATCTTTTCTAAAAAATACCACCGCTTCGCCCATCATCATACCGTTTTTGGTTCCTCCAAAACTCATTACATCCACCCCTGTCTGTTGTATAAATTCACGAGGCGAAAGTCCCAAGCTTACTGCGGCATTCGAAATTCGTGCCCCATCCACATGCAGGTACAAATTCTCTTTTCGGCAAAAATCGCCAAATGCTTTTATTTCTTCAAGGCTGTAAACCGTTCCATATTCGGTACTTTGCGTGAGCGACACTACTTTAGGTTGCACATGATGTTCAACGCCCCGCCCCACCAGTATTTCGGGGAGTTGATTTACGCTTATTTTTCCGTTAACCGAGGGTAAGGTTATAAGTTTTGCCTGCAGATTGCGTTCGGGGGCCCCTGCTTCGTCGGTGTGAATATGTGCCATATCGCTGCAAATAACAGCTTCGTAGCTTCTCATGCAGCTTTGCAGGCCCAGCACGTTAGCGCCTGTACCGGTGGTTACAAAATAAACCTCGATATCATCGTTAAAAACACGCTTAAACTCAGCTTCGGCTGCTTCTGTAATTTCATCGTAGCCATAACCCTTAACATGGCCAGAATTGGCATGCTGCAATGCTTCAAGAATCTGGGGGTGAATGCCCGAACAATTATCGGACGCAAAAAATCGCCTTCTCATAATCTATTGTTAACCGAGCCCAAAGGTATTTCCTTTTCGTCGGTGGTTTGGGTATAAAAAATAGGGTTTGTGCGCCTTGGGAAATTTTCATCCAGTGCTTTTTGACAAGCATTTAATACCTCGTTTACCTCAATGAGTTGCATACAGGTATTATTTCCCTTACAGGGCGGAATGGAAAATTCGTGCACGCAGGGGCTGCAATACACATTTTTGTAAATTGGAATGCAACGTTCCATTTGCCCATATTGATCGGGACTACACGGACCAAACAAGCCCACCACAGGTTGTTCGAGTGCCAGTGCCAAATGCAGGGGGCCGGTGTCATTGGTGAGGATGCATGCAGCGTCTTTAATTAAGGTAAGCAAATCGGCCACACTGGTTTTTCCGGCTACATTTATAACGGACGCATCTTCAGAAAAGGGCGCATATACGGTATTTACATAGTCACGTTCGGCTGCGCTCCCAATAAGAACGATGGTTAACTCGGGATACCTCTGCTTAAAGCTGCGGATAAATTCCTGAAAAGCCTGTTTGGTCCAGCGGCGTTCCAGCCTTAGGTCGGAAGCATTAGGATTTATAATCATATAGAGGCCATGTAAGCCCAGGGCCAGGCAAATTTCTTCAATGCGGGTAACGGGTAAATCGGGCGGAGTAAGTTTAGTGTAGATGCCTGCGCTGCCCAGCAAGCGAGCTGTTTGCAGGTATATTTCACTTAACGGGGCTTTTATGTTGTAGTAAATAAGATGCGTGTAGAGTCCACTTCGATAATCTTTATCACTTTTGTAAAAGCCGATACGATTTTTGGCCAAACTAAGCGTACAGATTAAGCTCGAAAAATTCGAATACACTTCTAAATCAATATACACTTCGGGTTTGAATCTCCACAATTTAAGTAGCGCCGAAAATGTGCTTTTTATCAAGGTGAAAATTCCTTTGTCATTAATTAAAAGGCTGCGGTTTATGAATGTTTTATAGCCTTCTGCAACGGCAAGATTGGCCGATGTGCTTAAAAACACAATTTCGGCTTCGGGATACATCATCCGTAAACTTTTAAGCAATGCGCTGGCCTGAATTATGGAGCCCATGCCTTTAAATTTGCATACTACAATGCGCTTGAACGGTTTGTCGAGCCGATGATTGATGCGTAAAATTTTTCCCGCGATGATCACCAACAGCCTGAGAATCCTGCATGCAAACCATCCTGCATAGCGGTCGATAGTGATTTGTAGGCCGGTTTTCATTTTGATGCTTTTTTACGCCACACTTCGTAGCCTCCGAGCTTCCTGTAAAATTCATAGTGCGACACGATATAATCATGCATCACCTTGTGTCTTTTTTCATTAGGTACTCCGTCGGTGGCATCCCACCAGTTAGGCGGATCGTGCTTGTATAAAATCAGTCGGATATCCCAGTTTTTGACGCGTTTTACCCAGTCGCGCTGCATCGACATGCTGTGTAAATTTTGCGGATTTTGGTAAACAAACGAAGGTACTTCCTTGCGGGTGTAAAAATGCAGCATGGGCGTATTGGTAAAATCGAGGAAGGTGCCGCCCGACTGAAGTTCGGAGTTTAAAAAGCTCGATATTTCACTTATGTTTTTTCGCATAAATGCAGTGTCGGGTACTAAGCGTTGTTTTCGGGTAAAGTTGTTGAGTGTGTCGCAACGGAGGCTCTGTGCGGCAATGCTGCTTATAGGCAAATTTGACGGCAAACGCTCTGGAAACCGAATCCAAATGGCAAAAACCGACCAAACGCCTACCGTAATGGCAGCTTTATGTAAAGGATTAATTTTACTTTCAACCAAGAAAAGCAGCGGCAAACCAATTAACCCGAGTGAGAGTAGGAAATTGTCGGTGCTTTCGGCAAAGCCATGTCTAACCAAGCCTCGTGGTATATTTATAAGGGTGAAAACAGATACAAAAATCAACAATAAAAATTGCAGGCGATGCGCTTTACGCTCTACTTGAAAGCATCGAATTAGAGCTATAAGTGCAGTAAATGCCGTAATAATCGGGAGTAATAGGTGATGCGTTTTCCATTGAAAGTGATTTTCGTCGCCCATAAAAACCAATCCGTACGATTGCGAGCTGTTTAGGTAATCGAGAATGGAGGTTATATTCTGCACCCAAGGCAAATTGAGCGCGATACATATAAGCAGGCAAAACACCGAAAACAAAAGGAATACAGCCGTTAGTACGAGTATCCATTTTTTTGTGGGAATTACTTTTTTAATTCCAATAGGAATCAAACACATAGCCATGGCTCCGAGGTATGCCACCGATAAATCGGCCCGCCAAGGCACTAAGAAAATTAATGTAATGGCAAAAAGTACCTGGTTTTTTAAACTGTTTTGACGAATGAGACGCAACAGCATGAAAAAGGGGAGGAGCGCCGGAATGTAATACACCGAAAAAATGGCATCAGCAAATGGAAACAGGAGACAAACGGCAAAAGCCAATGCGTTTGATTTAAAAATGAAATGCATTGTGGCATACAATAAAATCGCCCACAGCAAATATTCAAAAACATCGAAAATGAGAAAATCGAGCCCCTGAAATCCATAAATAATTTGATACAGCAGACCGAAGCCGTAATCAGAAACAAAATGGCTCGACAATTTTTCGAACAACGGCATTACATTAAATAAATGCATTTCCTGTAAAGGCAAAACCCGATTTGCCATTTCGTACATTTCGGTGGGCGCTACTCCATAAGGCTGATAAAAGCCATAGATACTCAAACCTCCTGCAGCACAAAGCGTAGTATTTCGCATGAGTTTTTTCCAGGATACCGGCCTCGATTTTAGGATAAATACTCCGCCCATTATGAGCAATAAAAGCAGTATATAACATACATGCAGGGGCAGTGTAGTCCCAATATGCACACTAATGCCGTAGCGAAATTCAACCGTTAGGAAGGGTAAAAACGGCAAAATGGGGGCACTCCTCAGCCAAAATAGACGTGAACTTAGGAATGTGAAATTTATGTTATGAAGGCTTAAGCCAATTACTACCTGTAAACCTAATAAAATGAGTCCATGCAAAGGCAGAGGCATGCGCGGCAATACAAACGACAATTGCTGCCATATGAGTAAAGATAACAGTATCGTAAGAAACAAGATAATTCTGACTTTTAGGTTTTTACCCACAAAAAATTGCAGAATAAACGTTGCAGCAAGACATATTAAAATGCCGCCAATAATTGTATAAAGGGCTTTATTCCAAAGGGAACACAAGGAAAGTATAATTCCCGAAACCGCTAAAACAGCATACCAATTCTTCAAAGCGGGTAGCATTTTTAAGGTCTTGATATGTCCAATTAAGGTAAAGGTGCCTGCACTCGCCAGAAATGAAAGAATAAACACGTTAAAGGAATTTACTCTTGCACCAATATCTTCGCCCTTGAGCGTGGCTTCGCCCAATTGGTTTAATTCGGGTTTTTGCAAAAGGGGATGGAAATCGGGCAATAAGCCCAATGCCACGATTAAGCCCAGAAAGAGAGCGTTCCAATTTAGGGTGCGGAGGGTTGCCGTCTGCATAACAAAAACGAAGCTGCAAGCTAATCAAATGTAAAGTACCTCAAAACAGGCGTACTCAAAATCGCATATTTATACCGGCTCCACTGTGGTTGAGCCAAATGGCTTGCAAATAGCTTCGGTATTGACTGCTCACTTTATGGAGCGAATGGTAGAAAAGAGTATCAAAAATCAGCAAAAAACCTCCTTGTAGATACAGGCTGTTGCCCCAGCCCATTAGTGCATTACGGGTTTGCAGCTTGTTAGTAGTTTTTGCCTGCATATTGAGTGCATAGCCCGCTGTAATGTAGGCCAGATCCATACCGCAGTTAAACAATAACGTACGCTCCAGTTTTTCGAAGCGATGCAACGCCAGAACGGGATCGGATGCCCCAATCTCTTTTTTTTGGGTTTGAATACTGCTCATTACCAATGATGCGTTCACTACATTCCATAGGGCATTCATTCTAAAAAACTCACGCGAAACTCCTTGTTGCGTTAATCCCAAACCAATTCCTGAAACCATCTGAATGGCCGACCATGTTCCCAGTACATTCATGGCCTTACGCTCTATGCGGCGGCGTTCAGCATCCATTTTTAGCGCTAAACTATCCACTTTTTGCCCAAATACACTTGAAAGAGATGGTAATACAAAGAGGATGGTAAAAATGAGTGGCCTCATGTTTTTTGCTTTTTCTTTTTGGCCGCCGGAAACAATATGTTGTTAAGAATCAAACGATATCCGGGCGAATTGGGATGCAAGGCCAGATCGGTTGGCGGGTCGCCCACTTTATGTTCATAATCTTCAGGATCGTGACCGCCGTAAAAAGTCCAGGTACCTTTGCCATATTCTCCGTGAATGTACCGCGCTTCACCGGCTGCTTTATTTTCGCCCATTACCAAAACGCTGTTTTTAATGTGTTTCTTAACAAAAGCAGTGGTTTGGCCCATAAATCCTTTAATTATTTTTTCGTGGTTCTGGCACAGCATGGTAGGCACGGGATCCCACTTTGCCGAAAATTCGAACAATCCGAAATAATCGTCACGTTCGGGAATGCGACGCGATTGTGTGGCATCAATAGAGGAAAATTCGTATTCGGCTGGATTGGCACTTAGAATAAAATCGGTAAATGCAAAACATGCATTAAAGTCTATTTTACTTTGCATACGTGGATCGGCCGCATCGCCATCGAACATACTTTCGCAAATATCAACACCATCAGCGGCAAGCGAAATGTCGTAACTATCGGTGGCCGAGCACATCGCAAATAAAAAGCCTCCACCAACAGTAAAGTCGCGTATTTTTTTAGCTACGGCTAGTTTAAGCTCCGATACTTTCGAAAAACCCAGTTTACGTGCCATATTTTCAGCACTTTCCTGCTGATCCTGATACCACTTTTGACCACGGTAGGCATACCAAAAACGACCGTATTGGCCGGTGAAATCTTCATGATGCAAATGCAGCCAGTCATAAAGAGGCAGTTTATCGCCCATAATTTCTTCGTCGTACACTACTTCGTAAGGAATTTCGGCGTAGGTAAGCACGAGGGTCACCGCATCATCCCAAGGTGCTTTATCTTTGGGAGAATATACCGCTACTTTTGGCGCTTTTTCAAGCTTTATGGCGTCCATATTCGCTTCAGGGCTGGCAATCTCCGTTAATATGGCATTGGCCTGAGCATCCGAAATGGTTTGGTAGCTTACACCACGCACTCTGCATTCGTCTTCAATCGGTTTTAGACCCTTCACCAGAAAGCTGCCACCACGGTAGTTCAACAGCCACTGTATTTCAACTTCTTGAGCAAGCACCCAATAGGCAATACCGTATGCTTTAAGATGGTTTTGCTGCGACTGATCCATCGGAATCAGCAATGATGCCGATTTGAATCCCTGCAAGGAACTGAGCCATAAAAGCACTAAAATGATGAAGTGGCGCATATACTTTTCTATTCTAACGTAAAAGTCGAAAATTTCGGTGTATGAAGCACGTTAAAAGTTAATATTGTATAGCATCCGAATCCCAGGGATCGGGTTGGTTCATTTTTGATCCCATGATAATGGAATTGGTTTCCTGGTCGAAACTGGCGTTGGGTTTCATTCCTGTGGATGCGTTACCACTGCCTTTATCGGGGGGCGGCCCTGATGAAAATCCGTATGGACTGCTGTCTAAATTGGTAAATTTTGCCAAATCGCCAATGTATCGCAGGCCTACCGACCCCAGGGCTCCATTACGATGTTTGGCAATATGTATTTCGGCCAAACCGGCGGTGGAGCGTCCGTCATCCGTTTCAGTAATCTGGTAATATTCAGGACGGTAAATAAACATTACCATATCGGCATCCTGTTCGATGGCACCCGATTCACGAAGATCCGAAAGCTGCGGTACTTTTGAAGCCCCACGTTGTTCCACATTACGACTCAACTGCGAAAGGGCAATTACCGGAATATCGAGCTCCTTGGCAATGCCTTTAAGCGATCGCGAAATCATGGAGATTTCCTGTTCCCGGTTACCACCTTTCACTTCCGATCCTGCCGTCATCAGCTGCAGATAATCGATAATAATCATCTGTATGTCGTGATTGGCTTTTAATCGCCGAGCTTTTGCACGCAATTCAAAAATTGACATTGCCGGTGTATCGTCAATAAACAAGGGTGCTTCGCTCAATTCTCGAATCTTGGTATCGAGCTGATGCCATTCGTGGTTTTCGAGCTTACCGCGTTTCAGCTTATCGTTGCTCAGCTCGGCCTCGCCCGAAATTAAACGCATAACCAATTGTATTTTCGACATCTCCAGCGAAAATACGGCTACCGGCTTTTTAAAATCAACCGCAGCATTTCGTGCTAATGCCAATACAAAGGCCGTTTTACCCATACCGGGCCTCGCAGCTAGAATCAATAAATCAGAGCGCTGCCAACCGGCGGTCATCCTATCGAGAGCCGTAAATCCTGATGGAATACCGCTCAGTCCATCGGGTTGCAATCCAGATTGCTCAATTTGTTTTTTTGCCTCTATAATCAAATCGCTGATTTGCGAAAAGTTCTTTTTGATATTTCCCTGTCCAACAGCAAAAAGCTCTTTCTCCGCTTCATCGAGCAGCTCGAGTGCATCGGTACCTTCTTCGTAGGCTTTATTGATAATGTTGGACGAAACGCTGATGAGCTCGCGTTGAATTTGTTTCTGATTTAGGATTCGGGTATGAAACTCAACGTTTGCTGTTGAACCAATACGGTTGGTTAAATATCCGATATAGGCTGCGCCGCCTGCCAAATCTAAATCGCCTTTTTTACGCAGATCCTGCACCACCGTTAATATGTCAACAGGTTTTGATTGGTTGAACAAATCCTGAATGGTTTCGAATATTTTCTGATGTTCGGTTTTATAAAAAGTTTCCGGTCTTAACGAATCAATCACATGGGCAAGGGCATCTTTGTCAAGCAATAAAGCACCCAACACTGCTTCTTCAATATCTAAAGCTTGTGGGGGCAATTTGCCATGTATAGGCTCAGAAGGGTTAATGTTTTGAGTAAGGATCGGACGCTTGCGGATTCGTTTTTCTAATTCGGCCATAGAAAACAAAGATAGATTGATTGCTGCGGCCGTTTTCAATTGTTCAAAACTTGTTTCGGTCCTAATTTTAGATGAGAAAGCGCAATCGTATAGACTAATTTACTTAGCAAATTGATATCTTTTAATTTTAGAATGGTTCTGCCCTCATCTTACCAACAAGTATCTGCCTTACCGACATGCGAATTCCAAGTGCAATTTCATCTGTGGGCAAATCATTGGCATCATTACCAAACGGATCTTCAATTTCCTCGGCAATTAATTCCAAACTCGCTAATACGTAAAATATAATCGATACCACAGGTACTACCCAATATCCCAAAGAAAACACAAAGCCAAAAGGCAAGGTCATTATGTAGAGAAAGATAAACTTCTTTAAAAATACCGAATAGGAAAAGGGAATGGGCGTTTTTCGGATTCGTTCGCAGGCACCTACCGCTTCAGTGAAATTGTTGAGTTCGGACTGAAAAAATAACAAATGTTCCGGAAGTAATTTCCCCTCGGCACGCAATTGTTCCATGCGTTTCATGATAGATTGAGCGATATGATTGGGTACATGGTCTGCCGCGCTATGCAATTGCGGTTTGAAATCGTGAGTTTCCTCCAGCTCATCGGCATGATGCTCTACACGCAAGTGATTTTTCATAGCAAAGGCATAATTCGGAATCATTGCTGCAAAATAATTTGCTTCCTGAGGGATAATGGAACTAATCTTTAAAGCCAGATTGCGGCTCGAATTCACTAATGAGCCCCAAATTTTCCGTCCTTCCCACCAACGCTCATAAGCCGTATTGGTGCGAAAAACCAATAACATCGAAATCACCATGCCCAATGCCGAATGAATTAATGATAAGTTCTTTACATGACTCGTATCGCTCAGTTTCCACACCTCCAACTCGAGCCATGCAATAATTCCCGAATACATGCCAATGCTAATAATTAGCGGAAATAAGGTGCGAAATGTATCGGCCTTGTGGAACTTAAAAATTAACAGAAACCACTCGCGTGGATTGTATTTAACCATCTTGCTTTTTATCAGGATCGTAGGCCAATACCGGACTTAACCAGCGTTCGGCTTCCTCCAATGCCATTCCTTTTCGCGTTGCATATTCAACTACCTGATCTTTCCCAATCTTTCCCAATCCAAAATACCTGCTTTCGGGATGCGCAAAATACCAACCGCTAACTGCCGCTGTTGGATACATCGCAAAACTCTCGGTTAACGAAATGCCCGTATTGCGACTTGCATCGAGCAGTTCGAACAGGACTGCTTTTTCGGTATGGTCGGGACAGGCCGGATAGCCCGGTGCCGGACGAATACCACGGTATTTCTCGATAATTAAGTCTTCATTCGAAAGATGATCTTCGTTTGCATAGCCCCAGAACTCGGTACGCATGCGCTGATGCAAGCGCTCGGCAAAGGCTTCGGCCAAGCGGTCTGCCAGTGCCTTTAGCATAATCGAGCTATAATCGTCGTGCGAAGCTTCGAAACGCGCTATGTGCTCCTCGATGCCAATGCCGGCCGTTACAGCAAATCCGCCGATATAGTCGTTCGATCCCGAATCGGCGGGTGCAACGAAATCGCTGAGGAAATAATTCGGCTGCCCTTCGGCTTTCTTGTTTTGCTGGCGCAGGTGATGCACGGTTTTTAAAATTGAAGTGCGCGTCTCATCGGTGTAAATAGCCACATCATCGCCCAATGCGTTAGCCGGCCAAAGTCCGATGACACCATTGGCCTGCAGCCACCGCTCATCGATAATCTGCTTCAACATACGTTGCGCATCATCGAACACTTTAACCGCTTCTGTTCCCACCACCGAATCAGATAAAATTGCCGGATATTTCCCGTACAATTCCCAGGTGGCAAAGAAAGGCGTCCAATCGATATACTGCGCCAGTTCGGCCAAATCGTAGTTATCGAGCACTTTAACACCGGTAAATCGTGGCTTTTGAATGGTAGATGCCGAAAAATCGAGCTTCAGTTTGTTTTTTCGGGCCTCTTCGATGGAAATATATTCTTTGTGCTGACCACGATTGGCGTGCTGTTCGCGGATGCGTTCGTATTCAGCTCCCAAATCGTTGAGAAATGTGCCTTTCAATTCTTTATTCAGCAACGAACCGGCAACGGGCACCGAACGCGAGGCGTCCAACACATGCACTCCCGGACCGCTGTATTGCGGCGCAATCTTCACTGCAGTATGGGTTTTCGAAGTAGTAGCGCCACCAATCAACAATGGAATGGTAAAGCCTTGTTTTTCCATCTCACGCGCCACAGTAACCATTTCGTCTAGAGAGGGCGTAATCAAACCGCTCAAACCAATGATGTCGGCACCCACCTCGCGGGCTTTGTCCAATATCTGCTGATACGGCACCATAACACCCATATCCACCACTTCGTAGTTATTGCAACCCAAAACCACGCCCACGATATTTTTGCCAATATCGTGCACATCGCCTTTCACCGTTGCCATTAAAATAACGCCGTTACTACTGCTTCCCCCGGCCTGCTTTTCGGCTTCGATATACGGCAACAAATACGCAACGGCTTTCTTCATTACCCGCGCCGATTTCACCACCTGTGGCAGGAACATCTTTCCGCTACCAAACAAATCGCCTACGATGTTCATCCCGTCCATGAGCGGACCTTCGATAACCTGCAACGGACGCTCGTACAGTTTACGGCATTCTTCGGTGTCTTCGTCGATATATTCTACAATGCCGTTAATCAAGGCGTGCGACAAACGTTGCTTTACCGGCATCTTGCGCCACTCCTCATCTTTCTCTTGTACTTTGCCCTTGGCCTTGATGGTTTCGGCAAATTCAACCAATCGTTCGGTGGCATCGTTTCGGCGGTTGAGCAGTACATCTTCAACCCGTTCGAGAAGTTCTTTCGGAATCTCTTCGTACACCTCGAGCTGACCAGCATTCACAATGCCCATATCGAGTCCGGCGCGAATGGCATGATAGAGAAATGCGCTGTGCATGGCCTCACGCACCCGGTCGTTGCCGCGGAACGAGAACGAAATATTCGACACCCCGCCGCTTACGCGTGCTCCGTGAAGATTTTCCTTAATCCATCGTGTGGCATTGATAAAATCGACCGCGTAGTTATTATGTTCTTCGATACCGGTGGCCACGGTCAAAATATTGGGATCGAAAATGATATCGGTGGCCGCAAAGCCCACTTTCTGCGTGAGAATATCGTATGCCCGCTGGCAAATGGCTATGCGGCGCTCGAAACTATCGGCCTGGCCTTGTTCGTCGAAGGCCATCACCACCACTGCCGCACCATATCTTTTAACGAGTTTGGCCTGTTCGACGAATTTTTCTTCGCCTTCTTTGAGCGAGATGGAGTTTACAATCGACTTACCCTGCACGCATTTCAAGCCCGCTTCGATTACGCTCCACTTCGAAGAGTCAATCATTACCGGCAATTTGGCGATATCGGGTTCGGCCGCCATCAGATTGAGGAAACGCACCATGGCCGCTTCAGAATCGAGCATGCCTTCGTCCATATTCACATCCAGAATCTGCGCCCCACCTTCAACCTGATGCAGCGCCACGGTGAGGGCTTCTTCGTAATTGCCTTCGGTGATGAGGCGCGCAAACTTGCGGCTTCCGGTTACATTGGTGCGCTCGCCTATGTTTACAAAATTGGTTTCCTTGCGGATGGTAACGGGCTCGAGTCCGCTGTAGAACGGCAATTCCTCGCGCTGTTCGAGAGCGTGAGGCGCATATTCGGCGGCAATGCGTGCAATTTCGCGGATGTGAGGCGGTGTGGTTCCACAGCAGCCTCCGATGATGTTTACCAGGTTGTTTTCGAGGTACTCGCGTATCTGAACACCCATTTGTTCGGGCGTTTCGTCGTATTGACCAAAAGCGTTGGGCAGCCCGGCATTGGGATGCGCCGAAATGCGGAATTTGGCATTTTTAGCCAGTGTTTCAACATAGGGCTTTAATTGACGTGCACCTAAAGCGCAATTGAATCCAACGGAAAGCAGGTCGATGTGTGAAACCGAGTAAAGGAATGCTTCGGCGGTTTGTCCGGTGAGGGTACGTCCGCTTTGGTCGGTAATAGTCCCCGAAACCATCACGGGCATTTTGATGCCATGTTCTTCGCAATACTGGTCGATGGCAAAAAGTGCGGCTTTGGCATTGAGCGTATCGAAAATAGTTTCGACCAAAAGAATATCGGCACCACCGTCGACAAGGCCACGCACCTGTTCGGTGTAGGCTTCAACGAGTTGATCGAAGTTTACAGCACGGTAGCCGGGATCGTTTACATCGGGCGAAATGCTGGCTGTGCGGTTGGTTGGACCGATGGAGCCCGCCACGAAGCGTGGTTTATCGGGCTGCAGGGCGGTGTATTTATCGGCGGCTTCGCGAGCTAAACGTGCAGCGGCTACGTTAAGATCGTAAACAATGTGTTCGAGGTGATAATCGGCCTGGGCAATGCTGGTGCCGCTGAAGGTATTGGTTTCGGCGATATCGGCGCCGGCCTCGAAATAGGCTTCGTGAATTTCGCGGATAATTTCGGGGCGCGTTAAGGCCAGCAGGTCGTTGTTGCCCTTGAGTGGATGCGGATGGTTTTCAAAATGGCCCTTACGGAAATCTTCTTCTTCCAGTTTATGGCGCTGAATCATGGTTCCCATGGCACCATCGAGCACAAGAATGCGTTTGTTTAACGCCTCATACAATTCTTTTGATCTCTTCATAAACGCAAATTCATCCTGTCGTTATCAGAAAAACCTTGGTATTGCAGAAGAAGATGGTGAAATGCTTATCTGCTTCCGTTGCCGGAGTTAGGAATTGGCACCGTTCTTAATTTTGAAGAGGTTGCCAAGACGTCAAAGGGCCTATTCCCTCGGTCTTTCTGGATAAGTGCAGGTCAATGAACGGCTGCAAATGTAAGGCAATCGCTTTGATTTTTAAAAATCAATTTCAAGTCTTGAAAAAATTTCAATATAAAAATGCAGATTGATTACCAATGTCGCTATTTCCGTATCCTTCTAAATATATACGCTCCTTTGGTAGCGCCCCAAACCTGTTTGCCTTCTTTGTTGTAGCCTCGGTCCCACGAACACATTTTTTTACGGTCGAGCTTTACTTCGGAGGTGGCATAAGCCGCATTGCGCAAATCAGAAGGGCAGGTGCCTTCGGAGGTTTTGCCTTCGAATCGGTTGCGGCCCTTGCGCTGTAAAAACACCGAACACCCTTCGCGTAAGGTGAGTGAATCGGGCGTTAAACGTTCAATTTCCTGCGCTTTTCCGGCAAAACGCAGCGGAGCAGGCAATGTAAATACTTCGCTTTCGAAGGTGCCAGATTTGGGCTCGCTTAGTCGGTAAATCCTTTGCCGATAAGGTTTATCTATTTTAGAAGCCATAGCCTGTTCGATGTATAGCCAAATACCATCGCTGCGATTGGGCCACACCTGAACTACGCTCAGGCGAATATCGAAATAGGAGGTGTCTTCCTTGCTTTGGCTCTCGGAGCTGAACGTGCCGGTGAGTAAGCGAGTTAATTTGATTAAATTTTTTGAAGGGACCTTTGCTTCCTGTGAAAAGACACTCACAGAGCATAAAATCAAAATTAAAATGTACGTGTAGCGCATGTTTTAATGTGTACGTTTATAATTGAGTTTTCCAACTAATCACAGCTTCGCCCTTTGATTTTTCCTTCCTGATATTTTCGCTCCTCTTCGGCAAGCTCTTCTTCGGTTTCGTGCTGGATTTTTTTGTCTTTATACTTCGATAAATCGGGCTGTCCGGCATTTACCCAGGCGGTAAACCACAACGATCCGGTTACGATTATGGCTTTTCGCATACGACGCTCTACCATACCATTGAGCATTTTATCATAGGCTTCAGCGTACTCGGCACTATAAACACGCATGAGCGATGCACCTCGATTTTCGAAGGCATATTTCTGATCTTGCGGATAACGTTTGTTGAGCTCAGCTTCAAAAAGCAAGACCGAATCTTTTGCGGCAAAACTCTCCGAAACGGCTTTCCAGGCTTCGTCAAGTGGATTTTCGATGTAACGCGCCTTGCCGATAAAAAAATCATAATTTTCATTGAACAATTCGGGCAGTCGCGACTCCCAAAAACCATGTATGCCTTTCTGGTTGGTTAATTGTCCATTATAGTTACGTGTTGTATGCAAGGGAACATGCGCATCGCCCACATAATGTCCCAAGTCGGCAGAAAGGCGCAAGATGCGATCGAAATCTTCAGCCCTAAATGCCGCAGTAAGGCGCTTTACCATTACATCAATATGCCATGGAACAATGCCGTGCGCCTTGAGGCTATCTTCAGAATATTTGGCAACCGCGTCTTCCCACTTGCGGGGAATGGAATCTAAAGGCGAGGCTCCATAACGGTCGAGGTCAATAAAATGGCGGGCGGCTTCGTCTTCTACTGCATAACGCCGTTTATCGGGATCAACGGCATGTTCGGTCACAAACTCGATGTGCTCTTTGTAAAATCCTACCAATTCGGTGGGTAACGTAAATACTGCGATGCGATTAATCTGCTTGTGAGCAAAAAAGCCCCAGCTGTGCATCATGGGTATGGTAAGCAGTGTAATGATTGCCATCGCAAGGAAAGCCACACCTATTTTTAATCCAAACGATTTCATTTTACTTCGGAAAGCACCGAATTCAAATTAACAATGGATCCATTTCGGTACACCGGAATGGTGGTAAAAATATTTGCTGTAAGGCAGTAGCGAATATCTTTTTCGAGATTAAGGTCCTGCAAACGATGACGGTGCGAAGAACGTCCGAGAAATTCATACAAGTTGTGCTTTGCACGATCATACAGGTGCGCCATGGCTATCGTAGAATCGCAATGGGTATCGACCCCTCCTTTACGCTCCAATTCCTGAAATAAAGCTCCTGCAAAAAGCGAATCTTCCATGTTAAATTTATTCTTCCAGCCGGCACATAACACAATAATATTTTTTTGCTGAAGGTGCAGCCAATCTGCTAAAGCATTTAAATGCAAGAATGAGCCAATAACAATTTCCTCTGCATCTGCGGCGGCTGCAATGGCTTGAGTTCCATTAGTGGTGGAAATTACAATACTTTTCCCAGTAAGCGACTCATCCATAAAGTGATAGGGCGAATTGCCAAAATCGAAACCCTCGAGCTTGATTGCGTTACGCTCTGCGGCCACTAAAAAACCCTGTTGTTTATAACGCAATGCCTCATCAACTCCCGCAACCGGAATCATGCTCCCAACACCATGATGAATGGCCGTACAAATTGCAGAAGTAGCCCTAAGAATATCCACTACAACCACAATGCTGTCATGTTCCTTAAACAAAGGATATAATGCCGGAGAATAACAGGTGCTGAAGGTTTTCACAACACTTATTTTGCCTGATAAAAAGGTAATTTAACGACGCGTGCGGCCAACAATTTATCGCGAACTTTAATAAAAATTTCAGAATCAGGAGCAGCCATAGCGCTGGGAACGTAGCCCATACCAATGGCTTTTTTTAAGCTGGGCGACATGGTGCCTGAGGTTACGATGCCAATGTTGTTTCCTGTTGCGTCGCAAATTTCGTAATCGTGACGGGGTATGCCTTTATCAACAAGTTCAAAGCCTACCAATTTACGACTAACGCCGTTGGTTTTTTGCGATTCGAGTGCCGCCCGATTATTGAACTCTTTACTAAACTTGGTAATCCAGCCTAATCCGGCCTCGATGGGCGAGGTATGGTCGTTAATATCGTTACCGTATAAACAAAAGCCCATTTCGAGACGCAAGGTATCGCGGGCGGCAAGTCCCGCGGGTTCTATACCGAATTCTTTACCCGCCTCAAAAATGGCATTCCATACTTCGTGGGCATGTTCGCGGTCGAAATAAATTTCGAAACCACCGGCACCTGTGTAACCGGTTGCAGATATAAGCACGTTTTCTATGCCGGCAAAGGTGCTTTTGGTAAAGGTGTAATAAGCAAGCGTGTCGAGCGGAAATGCAGTTAGCTTTTGCAAAGCCTTAGCTGCCAGAGGGCCCTGAACGGCGAGCAATGCCGTTTTGTTAGAAATATCGAGCATCTCAACACCCCAAGTATCATTTTGCTTGAGCCAATTCCAATCTTTTTCGATGTTAGATGCGTTCACCACAAGCATATATTGATCTTCGCGTATGCGATACACCAATAAATCGTCCACTATACCGCCATCAAGATTAGGGAAACACGAATATTGAACCTTACCATCGGTAAGTTTTGAGGCATCGTTGGAAGTGGTTTTTTGAATCAAATCCAATGCGTGTGGTCCGCGTAGAATGAATTCGCCCATATGGCTTACATCAAAAACTCCCACTTTATGACGCACACATTCGTGCTCCTGAATAACTCC
>JBKCHQ010000149.1:0-3049 GCA_046302715.1 Bacteroidia bacterium
GCCATTATTTTGAAAATTTAACTATTTTTGCGCCTCATTTGCCTAAAGATAATTTATGTCGCAGCAAACCGAAAAAACACAAGATCCGATTGCTAACGTTGAAAATGCATTAACACAGTCGGAAGTTTTTATTGAAAAAAACAAGAAGACCTTGCTTATGGTAGTAGGGGGGATTATTGTCCTCGTTGGGGGCTTTTTCGCCTACAAACAATATGTCGTGAAACCTATGGAGCTTGAAGCACAGGCCGCCATGTTTCGTGCAGAAAACTATTTCGAGAAGGATTCGTTCCAATTGGCGCTGAAAGGGAAAGGAAATGTTGAAGGTTTTGAGTCTATTATTGAAAATTATGGTGGAACTGCCAGCGCCAACCTGGCTCATTATTACGCAGCCGTTTGCAACCTACAGCTCGGAAAATACCAAGAGGCCATCGACCAAATAGATGAATTTAGCGGAAGCGATATTATGTTGAGTGCTATGGCACACGGTATTAAAGGCGATGCACTGATGGAGCTCAATAAACAAGACGAGGCCATAGAATCGTATTTGAAAGCTTCAACCACCAACCAAAATACCTTTACCACGCCGATGTTTCTTATGAAAGCGGGGTTGGCGTACGAGTTGAAATCTGATTTTGCTAAAGCCTTAGAAACGTATAAAAAAATTAAAACCGAATACCCGAACAGTTCCGAAGGTCGCGAAGCCGATAAATATATTGCCCGCGCCGAGGTGCTTATGAACCAGAAAGGCGGTAAGTAAATGTCTAGTGCTCACCAAAATTTATCTTCTAATAAAATGGTCAATGCTTTTAGCCTTGACCATTTTTCGTTTACAGTAATCACAGCCGAGTGGAATAATCGCATCACTTTTGCGCTCGAGGCCGGATGCATTAATACGCTCAAGCAAAACGGCGCCAATGACGAAAACATTCGCATACTCAGAGTGCCGGGCTCTTGGGAGCTGATTTCTGCCGCCCGCTGGGCCACACAACTTCAAAATAACGGGGCAGTTATTTGTATTGGCGCAGTTATTAAAGGCGATACGCCACATTTCGAATACATCTGTCAGGGATTAACCGCTGGCTTGGCCCAATTAAACGCCCAGCAAAATATTCCGATTATTTACGGAGTTCTTACCGTAAACACTATGGAACAGGCCGAAGAGCGCTGTGGGGGCAAACACGGAAATAAAGGCGACGAAGCCGCTTACACCGCCATTAAAATGGTACAATTGCGTCAAGAACTGCATTAATTACCGTTTTACTATTCTTAGCAGGGTTAGAAGGATTATTTCGCAATCGCCCAGTAAACTGCGGTTTTTTACGTATTCTAGATTAATAGAAAGTTTTGCCGGCATAATTTCTTCGATGTATACCTGCTCTGGATTTTCGGCATTACCAAGGAGTTCATTTTCGTCGAAATACTTTAACGAAGCCCAATCGGTTATACCGGGCTTAAGCGATAAAACTTCAAGCTGTTGTGGGGTATAAAGAGCCACATATTTAGGCACTTCGGGTCTAGGCCCCACTAAACTCATATCGCCCATGAGAACATTAAACAGCTGCGGTAATTCGTCGAGTTTGTATTTACGCAAATAGTATCCCGAACGAGTAATTCGCGCATCCCGGCCGCCAACCGTAAGCAGTCCCGAACGGTCGCTACCCGATTTCATCGATCTGAATTTAATGAGTTTGAATATAGCTCCTTTACGACCAACTCTATCCTGACTGTAAAATACGGGACCACGACTATCTAAGAGCACCCAGGCTCCACATACAAGTAAGAGCGGACTTATAAGCAACAAGCCAAATGCACTTAATAAAAGATCGAACGCTCGTTTTAACATGCTGCAAAGATGAACATTTTGCAGATTTTGAAAAGGAATTTTAGTATCAAAATCCCTACCTTTGAACCTTTAAATTTAGCTATGTCAGACGATAAAAAAGTCATCTTTTCGATGGTGAAAGTGAGCAAAACTTTCCCTCCTCAAAAACAAGTATTAAAAGACATTTACCTCAGCTTTTTTTACGGTGCCAAAATCGGCATCATAGGTTTAAATGGCTCTGGTAAATCAACCTTACTAAAAATAATTGCCGGCGTTGAAAAATCATTCGATGGTGAAGTGGTGTTTTCTCCGGGTTATCGGGTAGGATACCTAGAGCAGGAACCTCAACTCGACGACAGTAAAACTGTAATGGATACCGTGCGTGAAGGGGTTCAGCCTATCATGGATTTGCTGAATGAATACAACGAGATTAACGAAAAAATGGGCATGGAAGAATATTATTCTGATGCCGATAAAATGGATAAACTGCTTGCCCGTCAAGGCGTTTTGCAGGATGAGATTGATGCGAAAAATGCATGGGAAATCGACTCCACGCTGGAGCGTGCTATGGATGCCCTTCGCTGCCCCGATTCAGACCGCATTATCGGAACGCTTTCGGGCGGTGAGCGCCGCCGTGTGGCACTATGTCGCCTTTTACTACAGCAACCCGAGATTCTTCTACTCGACGAGCCTACAAACCACCTCGATGCCGAATCTATAGACTGGCTCGAGCAGCATCTACAGAATTATGCAGGAACGGTTATCGCCATTACGCATGACCGCTATTTCCTCGACAATGTTGCCGGTTGGATTTTAGAACTCGATCGTGGCGAGGGTATTCCATGGAAAGGAAATTACTCCAGCTGGTTAGAGCAAAAGGGTAAGCGCCTCGCTCAAGAAGAAAAAACCGAGTCGAAACGTCAAAAAACGTTGGCCCGCGAGCTCGAATGGGTGCGACAGGGGGCTAAAGGTCGCCAAGTGAAGCAAAAAGCACGTTTGCAGGCTTATGATAAATTGTTGAACGAAGACGTACGAGAGAAAGAAGAGAAACTCGAAATCTTTATTCCTAATGGGCCACGCCTAGGAAATGAAGTTATTGAATCCATGGATGTTTCGAAGGCATTTGGCGATAAACTGCTTTATGAGCATCTGAATTTTAGGTTACCGCCTGCAGGTATCGTAGGAATTATTGGCCCGAACGGTGCTGGTAAAACCACCATATTTAAA
>JBKCHQ010000150.1:0-3371 GCA_046302715.1 Bacteroidia bacterium
GTTCAGCAGAAGAATTTTTTCAATCACCTGATTTCCAAAAAAATTACCGGTCTTGCTTTTGATTACATTAAAGATCGTTCGGGTATTTATCCTGTGGTACGCACTATGAGCGAAATTGCAGGGAATACATCCATTCTTATAGCATCTGAATATATGAGCACCACGAATGGCGGTAAAGGAGTCATGCTTGGCGGTATTTCGGGGGTGCCACCAACCGAGGTGGTGATAATTGGTGCCGGTACCGTGGGTGAGTTTGCGGCACGAGCCGCCGTTGGTCTTGGAGCTACTGTTAAAATCTTTGATAATAGTTTATACCGCTTACGCAGATTGCAAAACGATTTGGGCATGCGTTTATTTACTTCCATCATTGAACCCGTTGAGCTTGAAAAAGCCCTTCAAACTGCCGATGTGGTAATTGGTGCTTTGCGTGTACAGGAAGGTAGGACGCCTGTGGTGGTGAGCGAAGATATGGTGAGCAACATGCAATACGGCTCGGTGATTGTTGATATATCGATTGACCAAGGAGGTTGCATAGAAACTTCACAGGTTACGAACCATGCGCATCCGGTGTTCAAAAAATACGGAGTAACCCATTATTGTGTGCCCAACGTGGCATCGCGTGTAGCGCAAACTGCATCTATAGCTTTGAGCAATATTTTTACACCAATATTATTGGAAATGGGTGAGAAAGGTGGCTTCGAAAATTACCTTCGTCTTAATCCTGGCGTGCGTAATGGTGTTTATTTATACAACGGTATTTTAACCCATCAATACATCGGCGAAACCTATAATATTCCCTATAAGGATTTAGATTTGCTTATTGCAGCAAATACGTTTTAAAAGATTATCTATATTCAAACTAATTAGTAGGACGCTACACGGCTTCTTACTAATTTTTTAACCCCCAAATTAGATCGGGTAAATTTTTATATTGCAGTGATAATTTTTAAACCAACGTTTGTATGAAGTATTTACGTTTACTCGTATTAGCAGGATTGTTGAGTAATCTGGCGCTTGGCCAGCAGTTGGAGACTGGTAGTATTGTGCCGGCAAAGCAAGGAAATGTTCCTGCTTTTGCGCGTTTCGAAAAGGGCACCGAACCCGCTGTTCAGGAATTTGAAGGATGGATAAAGCGAACTTATTTTCGGGATGGGCGCATTTCGTTGCGCCTGCTTTCGAAAGAAAACGATCAGTTGGGCGAAACGCATTATCGTTTCCAACAAACGGCCAACGGCTTGCCGGTTATAGGTACAATGTTTTTAGCCCACAGCAAAAACGGTAAAGTTTATGGCTTTAACGGCGAGGTAGTTTAGGTTGATTTTGCTCCTTCTGTTGCTTCGGTGTCGGGAGAAAAAGCATTGGATGCCGCTGTTAATTACATTGGTGCAAAATCCTACAAATGGCAAATGCCAGAGGAGGAAGAACATCTGAAAAAAGAACAGAACGATCCTTCTGCTACCTATTATCCTAAGGCCGAATTATGCTACTACAAACCACTCAAAGGTGCTTACGTTTTAGCCTATCGCTTAGATATTTATGCGCATGAGCCCGTTTCGCGTCAGTACGTATTTATTGATGCGCAAAATGGAAATATTTTGGGCGAAGAAGAACGCATCGTGCATACCGATCAACCCGGTTCGGCTATAACCGGTTATTCAGGTACGCAGCCCATTGTGGCCGATTTTACCGGAACAACGTACCGCCTTCGCGAAACAGGACGTGGCAATGGAATTGAAACCTTTAACCTTCAAAAAGGTACATCGTATGCCGCCTCGGTTGATTTTACCGATAGTGACAATGTGTGGAACCTTGCGAATGCCAATAAAGATCAGTATGCCACCGATGCGCATTTTGGAGCTGAAAAAACCTATGATTATTTCTTCAGTAAATTCAACCGTAACTCCATCGACGGCAATGGCTTTAAACTCATCAGCTACGTACATTACAGTACAAACTATGTGAATGCCTTTTGGGATGGAAGCCGAATGACCTACGGCGACGGAAATACTACTTACAACCCCTTAACCTCGATGGACATTGCCGGGCACGAAATTACGCACGGACTTACAAATTTCAGCGCAAACCTTGTGTATTCGTATGAAAGTGGCGCCCTTAATGAGAGTTTTTCGGATATTTTCGGTACTGCCATCGAGTATTATGCAACGCCTTCGTTGGGCGATTGGCTCGTAGGCGAAGACATTGGAGCTGCATTTCGTAGCATGAGCAATCCCAATGCCTACTCGCAGCCCGATACCTATTTGGGATCTTACTGGTACACCGGCAGCGGCGACAATGGCGGTGTTCACTACAACAGCGGGGTGCAGAATTTCTGGTTTTATCTCTTGAGTGTTGGTGGTACCGGTACCAATGACATCGGAAATGCGTATAATGTTCCTTCAATTGGAATTGATAAAGCCGCCGCCATTGCTTTTCGAACACTTACGGTTTATCTCGGACCTAACTCGCAATATGCTGATGCCCGCTTTTATTCCATCAAAGCCGCCGAAGATTTATACGGCGTATGTTCGGCCGAAGCCCAGGCTGTTGCCCATGCATGGTATGCAGTGGGTGTTGGTGCCAATACCATAACCCTTACACCAACAATAAGCCTCAACGGCTCATCAAGTTTTTGCGCCGGAAATTCAGTTACGCTAATAGGTAATGCTTTACCAAACTATCAGTGGAGATTAAATGGCAATCCCATCAGCGGAGCCACAGCATCTTCATACACCACCGGCGTAGCAGGTGTTTACACCTTAAGTGCCAACGCTTGTGGCACTACAAGCACATCGTCGCCTGTTACCTTGGTTAGCAATTCGGCTACAGCAGTAATTTCTGCCAACGAGCTAAGCAGCTGTTCGGCAATTACCCTCAATGCAAGCACTTCGCCCGGTTATGCCTTGCAATGGATGCTAAACGGAAGCGATATTCCGGGTGCTACGGCGTCGAGCTATTCAGCAACGTCGAGCGGAAATTACAGTTTGCGTATTCAAAGTACCATCGGGCCTGCTCAAACGCTCAATAATACCACAGCAGTTTCAATTCCCGATAACAGCTGTCCTGGAGCCACAAGTTCTATTGTAACTTCAGGACTTCCATCCGCTATAAATCCCGCAGGTATTTCAGTCCGCATCAATGTAACGCACACTTACAATGGCGACCTGCGTTTATGGCTCGAAGCGCCCAACGGCGATTTGTTGGGTCTGGCCAGCGGAGTAGGCGGAAGTGGCGATAACTTTACCAATACCGTATTTAGCGATGCGGGTTCGGCTCAAATTCCGGCTACAGGTGCGCCCTACACGGGCACATACAAGCCATGGCAATCGAGCTTTACACAGTGTTCGGCCACAATGAACAAAACGAGCTTTGCT
>JBKCHQ010000151.1:0-6755 GCA_046302715.1 Bacteroidia bacterium
TGGTGATACCAGCAGTTTGTCGCATAACAGCGTTATTTCAATTTGCGAAGACGAACTGGGGTTTTTCTGGGTAGGAACCTACGGGGGCGGTTTAAACCGAATGGACCGAAAAACGGGAAAGTTTACCTTGTTCAGTACCGCCGAGGGCCTGCCCGACGATATGGTGTATTCCATCATCGACGATCAAAGGGGAGGTTTATGGCTTGCCACCAGCACAGGTTTGGCAAGGTTCGACACTAAAACCCGAAGGTTTAGAAATTATGATATTCTGGACGGACTCCAAAGTAAGGAGTTTAATATTGGCGCAGGAATTAGACTCAAAAACGGTGAACTTGTTTTTGGTGGCGGTGCGGGAATGAATTGGTTTACCCCCGAAAAAATTCCCGAAAACAATTATATACCGCCCATTGTAATAACACGGCTGAGTGTGTTCGACAAAGAAATATTGCCCGATTCATTTATATCGCTGCCCTACAATCAAAACTATCTGAATTTCGAATTTTCTTCGCTCAGCTTTGCATTATCCGACAAAAATCGCTTTGCTTACATGCTGGAAGGCTTTGATGAAGATTGGGTTTATGCGGGCTCGCGCCGATTTGCCACCTATTCTAACTTGAGTCCGGGAACGTATATTTTTAAAGTAAAGGGCTCGAACAGCGACGGGGTATGGAATGAGAAAGGCCATAGCATCGAAATTGTTATTCGCAGACCTTACTGGAAAACCTGGTGGTTTATCACATTGATTTCATTGGTAGTGGGCGCTTCGCTGTATGGCGGCTATCGCTACCGCATCAGCATTATTAAGAAACAGCAGCTTGAGCTCGAAAAAAAGGTTACACTGCGCACCAGCGAACTGGAAAAAGCCACTCAGGAAGCCGAACAGGCCAGGGTTTCTGCCGAAAATGCGAGCAAATCAAAATCGGGCTTTTTGGCCAATATGAGTCACGAAATTCGAACACCACTCAACGGTATATTAGGGTTCACGGATTTGTTAATGCGAAACAAGCCTACCGAAGAGAACAAAAAATACCTTGAGCTTATTCGTTCATCAGGCGATACGCTCTTGCGCTTGTTAAGCGACATTCTCGACCTTAATAAAATAGAACAGGGGAAGCTCAATATCGAAACTATAAAGTTCCGTTTTGCCGATTCTATTCAGCAAAGTTTAAACCCGTATCAATATCGCTGCAACGATAAGGGCCTTACCTTAAACGTTCAATTTGACCCCCGAATTCCTAATTTAGTCATAGGCGACCCCACCCGTATAAAGCAGCTGGTTATAAACTTGGTGTCGAATTCCATCAAGTTTACCGAAGCGGGGGGAATCAAAGTGGCCTTTGAACTTGAAGACCACGCTAACACAGATGCCGATTACTTTTACATACGTGGCATTGTAAGCGATACCGGAATTGGTGTGCCTGAAGAGAAGCAGCAGCTTATTTTTGAAACTTTTACCCAAGCCGATGGCTCTTTTACCCGTAAGTATGGGGGCAGCGGATTGGGGCTTTCTATTGTTAAACAGCTTTGCAGGTTAATGGAAGGCGATATTCGGTTAATTAGTCCGGCTATTGACAAGCCCGTGGAATCAGCCGGTCCCGGAGCTACGTTTGTATTTCGCTTTAAATTGGCCCGGGCCAATCAAGATGGAGGCGATTCAACCCAAAGCGATGAAGGCGCAGGGCAACTGTTTGTATTCGATCGAAAATATTCTGTGTTATTGGTGGAGGATAATAAAATTAATCAACTGCTTGCCAGTACGATACTCGAGAATTTTGGCATGCATGTGCTTACTGCTGAGGACGGACTACAAGGCGTTGAAGTAATAAAAGAGCATGAGGTTGATATGGTGCTTATGGACGTTCAAATGCCGGTAATGGATGGTTACGAAAGCACCGCCACTATGCGTGAATTGGGCATCTCTGTACCCATTATCGGGCTCACCGCAAATGTGTACAAAGAAGATATAGAAAAATGTATTGATGCCGGTATGAATGCACATTTGGGTAAACCCTTTACCGAGGCCGATCTTTACACGGAGCTAAAAAAGTGGCTTACGTGATTAATTATGAGCTTATTCGTTTGACTGAATTATTTTCAAGCCATAATAACATCCCATCCAAAGAAAAAAGGGCGATAATTTCTTATGCGCCCTTTTGTTTTCAATGGAAGATTTACGTGTATTTTCTTTAATTTTTCCGAGTATTTTATTGCGTTTTGCGGTGTTCTCAGTTAATTTTTAATAATGCGTACGGATTTTCCTTCATAGCCATCGGCACTTAGTATCGCCAAATAAAGTCCACGATTTAACGTGCTCAAATCAAGGGCAACCTTATTTTGACCTTTGGCGGCCTCAATTACCTTTGTGAAAACAAGCTTGCCTTGTGTGTCATAAATATTAAGCGCAGCGTTTTGTTCGGTAGCGGTATAAAAGTCTACAGTGCTGTAACCTTGTGTTGGATTAGGATAGAAAGACGCCTCCACGTTTTCTATTTGCTGCAAAGAGGGTTCATCCGATTCCATGCCTTCATCGAAACGTGCACCGCTTATCGGGAAAGCATTCCAGCATTGCGAATAGAGTTGTCCATTAATGCTTGAGTAGCTAACATTTTCTGCAAGGCCTATATTAACAACGGCGAACACCAATGATGCGGATGAACTGACAATGGCAGTATTTGAGGGCAATTCGTTTTGTTCAGAACAAGAGGTGTGTAAACCTAGTGTTGATTTTACCAACATGCCTTTTTGAAGCAGTCCCACATTAGGATCAAATAATGCTTTTTGAGAACCAAAGTAGGCAATTCCATTTCCTGAAGCCTGATTTTGTACTACATCGATGGCGGAGAATGTTGAATTCATATTATTCACAAGGGTTTTTACCAAATTTGCCTTACCATCGGCTGCGCAAGTAATTTGTGTTGCCTGCTTGTCGCCATTGGCTAGATAAGTGGTTGCAGCTACATGATATTTAATAATTCCATTAACGTTTTGCATGACAACATCATTTCCTTCCTGCTTAACCAAAGGATTTGTTGAAAATCCGGGCGTGGTAATGAAATTAAAAAACTCAATGCTTGGTTTTAGATCGCTGCTTGTATTTACGCGAAGAATAATCGCAGAAATACGTCCGGTTGCATTTTGTTTTGCCGATCCGGTAATCACAAACGCCTGCGAATTTTCGGTCGGGCGGATGCTTTGTACATCAAGTTCGGAATAAAGACCTGGGGCAAACGTGTGAATCCATTTTACAACACCGGCATTGGTAAGCTTGGCAATAAATGAACGTTTGGAGGCGTCATTACCGTTGGCATTCTTATAATTACCCACTACAATCACATTGCCGGTATTGGTTTCGTCTAATACCGATGTAGCCTCGGCCTGTACAAGCCATCCGGGTACGTTCAAGGCAAAGCTTTTGCTCCAATTCAATGTCGTTCCATCGGCGTTGTGGCGCATGAGTATGAAATGTGTAGCACCACTTGCTGTATTTTTACTCTTTCCGCAGGTGTAATAGAAATTAGCCGAATTGCGCGATTTACGTGTACATAGCGCTTCGTCAAGGCCTCCGAAATCAACCTTTCGAGCTCTAAGTGCATTTCCGAGCTGATCGATTTGTAGAAGAAGCACATCGCTAACAGAAGGAGTCAGCTTTACAGCTCCCGAACATGTAATCTTCGCAGCACTGTTTTCGCTAATGCTATTCAATTGACTTTGGTAGTTCCCTGCGTCACTCCAAAAATCGTACTCCTTAGAACTCAGTAAAAAGCCGTTGGCATCAGTGCTGGTAAAAATTCCTCGGTTGTAAAAGCTGTTCCCCAAATTATCTGCAATAGTTCCGCAAGTTAAGTTTACACTTAGGTTATTGGGCTTATACATATCGCTGATTAATCCATCGTTGTATTGTTCGTTGGATGAAAAGTCGATTACAGATCCTTTAATTCCGTATTGCGCGATTGTTGGTTGGGCTAGTAGGGTTAGTCCGAAGATGCTGGTGTAGATTAAATTTTTCATAGGGCGTTTCAATTGGTTGATGCAAAGATGAATTTCTTCAAACGCACCGCAATTCTCAAAACGCTCATTTCTTACCTTCCCAAATTCACTTTTGCGCTTTATTATGCAATTATAGCGTTGAAATCAAACTTATAATATGACGCCCAAATGAGCTATTTTAGACTATCGCTTTTACTTTCCCGGCAGCAATAATTGCCAAAACACCTGCTCCAAGGGCGATAAATCCCACCCAATTATAATGTTCCAGCTGCCCCAATTCGTTGCGGGTTACAATGGCGCCAGCAATACTGGCCGCAATACCCGATGAAATTTGCTGCACCGAGCTGTTAAAACTCATAAAACTGCCGCGTGTTTTGGGCTCAGTGGTTGATGAGATAATGGCCATGGCGGGCACCACCCTCCCGTTAATGGTAATGAACAATACACTGGTAACAATCAGTGCCAGCCAAACGGGCCAAGCCGTCATGTTGGTAATAAGCAGAATCGGAATGAAAAGAAGCATCCCGAAAATGCGAAACACTTTTTGACGCCCAATGCGATCGGCCAGCTTACCGGTGAGGGGCGCGGTAAAAACGGCACACAATCCACCAAACAAGTAAATTAGATTAACCTCGTTGCGCGTGAAACCTACGTTGGTTTCCATGTAAGGCGCAATAAAGGGAATAATGCTAAATTGCGAGAACATCAGCAAACTCATTAGCAGCAAAGCACGCTGCTGGTTTCTATTGGCTGCCAAATTTTTAATTACACTAACGGGATTGGGCCGCGCCGTTGAATCGCCCAAATGACCGCGCATGGCAGGAATGAAAGCCACTATGCCACCAATTATAAACACCCCAACGGAAGCAACAAATAAAAACGGTGCATGCCAATTGTACGTTCCGGCAAGGTAACTTCCGAAAGGAACACCAAAGACCGAGGCCAATGCAAAACCACTGGTAACAATGCCCATAGCAGAGGCACGGCGGTCTAAAGGGAAATGATCGGATATGATGGAGAAAATTACCGAACTCAATAATCCGCCAAAGGCTCCGGTTAAAATGCGCGATGCCAGCATAAGTTCGTAATCGGGGGCAAATGCGCAAGCCAAGGTGCCCAGCAGAAATCCGGTGTAGGCCCACGTAAGTAAACGCTTACGATCGAGCCGATCCACAAAAAAAGCCCCTGCAAAACCTACAATGCCCGCTGCAATATTATACGAAGAAACAATTTGCCCGAATTTGGCCGGACCAATTGCAAATATTTGCATCAACTGGTTGCCCATCGGCATGATGATCATAAAGTCCATCACATGGGTAAACTGCACAAGGGCAAGGGTAAAAAGCAGGAAATAGTCTTTGCGACTCAAAATGGGTTGGTTTTCAGGAATCTAATTAAAGAGCAAGTGTACTAAAAAAGCACCTGTCCAAGCTAAAAACCCAAACCAGATGAACTGGTAGGCCGGCCATTTCCAGGAACCCGTTTCGCGCTTTACAACGGCTATGGTACTCATACATTGTAAAGCAAAGGCATAAAACACCATAAGTGCCAGTGATGTTCCAAAACTGAATAATTTATTCTCGGAGGCATGGATTTTATCGTTTTGCATGCGCTCTTTCAAAGTTGCGGATTCTTCATCGTCGCTGCCAACTCCATAAATTGTTGCCATGGTTCCAACAAACACTTCGCGTGCGGCAAAGGATGTAACGAGGGCAATGCCAATTTTCCAGTCGAAGCCTAGCGGTGCAATTACAGGCTCAATGCCTCGGCCAATCATACCGGCATACGATGCGCGTAATTTTTCGGCGGCTTCAAATCCTGAAGCCTGATCAGGGGTTAATTCACCACTGCTGATTTTTTGCTGATATGTTTTTTCAATGCGCTCAAATTCGCCCGATGGTCCATACGAAGAAAGTGCCCAAAGCACCACCGAAATGGCCACAATAATTTTTCCCGCTTCGAGTACAAATACCTTCAATTTATCGAACATGGTTCTCAACACTACACGGCTCTGAGGCATTCGGTAAACGGGCATTTCCATAATGAAAATGCTGCGTTCGCCGGTTTTAACCCAATACTTCATCAACAGTGCCGAAAACAATGCAGCCAGCAAACCAATGAGGTATAAGCCCATCAGCACCAACCCGCGGCTATTGAAAATGCCACTGTCGGTATCTGGAATTGCCACGGCAATGAGCAGTGTGTACACCGGAATGCGTGCCGAGCAGCTCATTAGCGGCGTAATGAAAATCGTAATGAGCCGCTCGCGGGTGTTGCGGATGGTGCGTGCCGATAAGATGGCCGGAACGGCACAAGCAACACCCGAAATGAGCGGAATAATAGACTTGCCGTTTATGCCAAAACGCCGAAGCACACGGTCGTTGATAAAGCTAACCCGCGCCATGTAGCCCGAATCTTCCAATATGGCAATAAAGCCAAACAACAAGGCAATTTGTGGAACAAACATAATGATGCCGCCCAAGCCGGGCAAAACCCCCTGCGTAATTAAGGAGGTAAAACTGCCCGGAGGCAATTGCACGCTCAACCACGCTGCTGCTGAAGCAAAGCCTTGATCAATCCAATCCATGGGCAATTCGGACCAGGAGAAAATGGCCTGAAAAATCAAGAGCAAAACCGCCAGAAATATTAGAAATCCCCAAATCGGATGAGTTAAAATGGCATCAATCTTTTGGGTTTGCACCATGGCTTTAAGCGGCTCTGATTTTGAACGCGCCCGCTGCAACAAATCGTCGATACGTTGCAAACGC
>JBKCHQ010000152.1:0-2111 GCA_046302715.1 Bacteroidia bacterium
CTGAATAAAGCCGTTAAATTGAGCAGGCTGCCGCGCCATGTAGTGGTACGAACTCTGGCCAGTTTTGTGCGCTGGAACATTGTAGAAATCATTGCCGAAGAAGGCGGTGGTTTTGTGTTTGGATTGAAGGCTGAACCGTAATAGACATTATTTGTGGACCTAACGCTTCGGGTAAACCATGAAAATTAAAGCATGGATCAATTATTTTTTTGCGTTGTTATTTTGTTTACGAGGTTGCAATTTCAAACTTGAGCTTTGGGAAATGATTGATAGTAGTTTGAAAAAAAACACAGCCCTCCAAACAAGCATTTTTTAAGCGTGATATAATCCAATAAGTCCTATTTTTGAACGCATACTAAATTCATCGCATGAAATAAAAACAAATACAGCCAAAAGGCTGACATACCATACTGCGTTTAGCAACTTCTGTGACAGAAAACTAGGAATCTTCGAACAAACAGAGCAAGTGCATAAACGCTCACGCAAGGCGTGGGCTTTATCATTTCCTGTTTGTGGGTATCCTAGTACCTCTGTCACGGGTTGATAACTGTCCCACGCTGATTTTTTTATATCGCTACTGCGGGGCAGAGTAGCCTAACCAAAACACATAAATAAACCATGAAAAATTTACTTTTAACTGCCACAACAGTGCTTGGATTCGCCACTGCAACACTGGCGCAAGTGCCCAATTATGTTCCCACAAACGGGCTGGTGGGCTGGTGGCCTTTTAACGGCAACGCGAATGATGAAAGCGGGAATGGAAATAATGGAACGGTGAACGGGGCAATCTTAACCGAGGATCGGTTTGGGAATGCGAATGAGGCGTATAGCTTTGACGGAGTGGATGATAAAATATTGGTAATGAATCCTATTAACATTCCTATAATTAATAGTGACTATACTTTTTCAACTTGGATTAATAATACAGGAAATAACAATGGTAGTATTATTTGGTATGGTAACATTGTAAATAATGGTTGCAATGCCCTTCGATTATCCCAAGATGGTTGTTCAAACAATCAGTTAGGAATTTATGGGATTCAGAATTATTGGTGGAATAATGACATATACTATTGTTCAGATAACCCAAACGAATTTCCGCAAAATACTTGGATTAATGTAGCTGTTACATATGATGGTCTTAACCGAAAGATATTTATAAATGGAATAATGAAAAATGTAATGAGTATTTCCCAGTTAATGAGTGTTTCAACAATAAGTGAATTATTGTTTGGATGGTTTCCTTATTACGATTATTATGGATTCAATGGTCAAATCGACGACATCGGCATCTGGAATCGCGAGTTAACGCAGGAAGAAATAACCAACCTCTACAACGGCAATATCTGCTTCGAAACCGTTACGGTAACCGATACCTTGCTTATCAACATGGGCATTGTGGGCTACAATCCCATTAGCTACAGCAATACGATCAAGATCTTCCCCAACCCGAGTAACGACCACATCACCATCAATTACGGCGATTTTGCATCGCTGAATGGTTACCAGCTGCGCATCGACAATTCGCTGGGGCAGCAAATGTTTCAAACCGCCATCAACCAGCAATCGTCATACATCAGCCTCAGCACATGGACCGGCAACGGCCTGTATTTCGTGCACATCATTGATCCGCAGGGCAACACGATAGATATTCGGAAGATTGTGCTGCAGTGATGCGTATTACGTAGGGCGTATTACGTAGAGCGTATTAGGTAGGGCGTAGGGCGTAGGGCGTAGGGATGTAAATTCATGCTAACATAAAAGCCCGGGATTTCAATCCCGGGCTTTTGTAGTTATGCCTCAATTAAAACAAAAATTTATTTATTCATGGCGGCTTCGTGGGCTACGCCGTCATCTTAAATGCTTTAAATATATCGGTCATACTCGACTTACAATCTTCTAAAGCAAAAGGCAGCTGTTCTGCAATGGCCGACAATAAGGAATATATATCTTCGAAGCTGTGGTTTACAGTTATTGGAATTCGTAAACCTGTATTTTTATACGGCACACTTGGGAATACACTTAAATTGATAAAGTAGCCTTTGTTCATGATGCGCGTCACCATATTATAACCTACCGAAGGTTTACCTACACCAATGAAGAATATAGGT
>JBKCHQ010000153.1:0-15546 GCA_046302715.1 Bacteroidia bacterium
CCTTCCAACCTACGGCAACGGCTTAATGCTACGTAAGTTTGGCCCGGTGCAAATGCTTTGGCAGTATCTACCACTGCGCGGTCGAAGGTAAGCCCCTGACTTTTATGTATTGTAATGGCCCAGGCCAAACGCAGTGGGTATTGGTAAAAACGGCCCAAGGTATCTTTACGGATGGCGTTTTTGTCGGAGTCGTAACCGTATTGCTGATATTCCCATACATCGCGGGCCACTTCGATATATTCTTCGTTGTCGCAGCGTATGGTTATTAAGTCGGTTTCCTTGTCAAACAAATGTACCCAGCCAATTTTGCCATTAAAGTAATTCAGCTCCTTGTTGTTGCGAATAAACATCACCTGCGCGCCAATTTTTAATTCGAGCTCCACATCAGCAGGGTAGAGGTGCTTAGGGAATTCGTCAATAATGCGGGCCTTAAACCATAGGCTGGGCGATTCGATTTTGTCGAGCTGGCGGGCATTAATCCTGTTTGCCTGCGCCACATGTGTGGTGAGGGTGATGTATCCTTCGCCGGGTTGTTCAGACAATTTGAAGTTGTGCCGTGTATTGAGCAGTGCCGCGTGTTCTGAAGATAGAAAGCCACTTCGTATCTCGTTGAGGATGCTTAAGAAAGCAGGGTCATCCTGACGGTAAACCGTATTGAGTTCTATGGGGATGTAGCCGGCCTGTTTCAAGGCACGCGATTCAAAAAAGTAGCCCGAAGGATAACAGCGCGTAACATAGGGCAATTCGGCCTCTGTGATAACGGGCGGCAGCTGGTTTAAATCGCCGCACAGCAATAATTGCAAGCCTCCAAAGGGTTGAGAACTTTTTCGGTAACGCTTTAAAATGAGATCAATAGCGTCCAGCAAATCGCAGCGAACCATACTTATTTCATCAATGATTAGCAGTTCGAGGCGCTGCAGTATGCGCACTTTTTCTTTATTAAGCCGAACGCTGCGTGAAAGTGTAAATGCGTTTTCGAAGTTATGACCGTTTATGCGCGGTAAATGGCCTTCTGGGAGATAAGTAAAGGGATGTAATTTAAAAAACGAATGGATGGTGCTGCCGCCGGCATTGATTGCGGCTACTCCGGTGGGAGCGATAAGTGCATTGTTTTTCCATACGGTAGCGCATAGTTCTTTAATAAGTGTGGTTTTTCCAGTTCCTGCCTTACCGGTGAGGAAAATATGGGCATTGGTAAATTGCACCAGTTGGCGGAGGCGTTCGGATGGATTATCGGACAAATTGAGCGTCATAGGGTTTACATGGATTATCCGATACAGGGCATTCGAATTTCGGCATTTCATTTCAGTTTGCTTCAAACAGGAGCCAACTTAAGCGTATGTATTTGACTAACTATTGATTATACTTCTAACATGAATGTTGGTAAGTAATCAAATAAATTCTTGAGAAGGAGAAAGGCAAAACAACCATTCTTGCCGTAGACAATAGTTTTCTAGTTTTCCACATTCTTTGTTTGCTAAAAAAGCTAAATCCATCGGCAAGGCTCCAAAGCATTGTTTAATTTTGTTTTATGGCACAGCAAACCGATCACAATTATTCCGAAGACTCCATTAAATCGCTCGACTGGAAAGAGCATATTCGCTTGCGTCCGGGCATGTACATTGGTAAGTTGGGCGATGGCTCCTCACTCGATGACGGGGTATATGTATTATTGAAAGAAGCCATCGACAATTGTATTGATGAGTTTGTGATGGGGTATGGAAAGAAGATTGAAATTACCATAAAAGATCGCGTTGTGCGGGTACGCGATTATGGCCGCGGCATTCCACTCGGAAAGGTGGTAGATGTGGTTTCGAAAATTAATACAGGCGCCAAATACGATTCGGTGGCGTTTAAAAAGTCGGTAGGGTTAAATGGAGTTGGTACCAAAGCGGTGAATGCGCTGTCGGCTCATTTTACCGTTCAGAGCGTGCGCGATGGGCAGATAAAATTTGCCGAGTTTAATCGTGGCGAACTCACGCGCGAAGATGCCATTACCGAAACCAAAGATCAGCGTGGTACAGCGGTTTCGTTCTTTCCGGATGAAGACATTTTTGGCAATTTTAAGTACCTCAATGAGCATGTCGAAAAAATGCTTTGGAATTATGCCTATCTCAATACGGGATTGAGCATTATTTACAACGGACAAACCTATAAGTCGGAACGTGGTTTATATGATTTGCTGGAACAAAATCTCTCTGGCGAGCCTTTGTATCCCATCATTCATCTTAAAGGCGAAGACATCGAAATTGCACTAACGCATGGCAATCAATACGGTGAGGAGTATTATTCCTTTGTAAACGGCCAGCATACTACACAGGGCGGTACCCATCAAGGTGCTTTACGCGAGGCCCTGGTAAAAGTCTTGCGAGATTTTTACAAGAAAGATTTCGATCCTGCCGATATTCGTCAGTCTATTATTGCGGCTATTAGCATTAAGGTAATTGAGCCGGTATTTGAGTCGCAAACCAAAACCAAGCTAGGCTCGCAGAACATGGCACCCGATGGGATGGCCATTCGCACTTTTGTACTCGATTTTCTTAAGAAAGAGCTCGACAATTTCCTGCATAAAAATCAGGAAATGGCAGAGTCCATCCTTCAAAAAATACTGCAAAGCGAAAAAGAGCGCAAAGATTTAAGCGGTATCAGAAAACTGGCGCGCGAAAGGGCTAAAAAAGTAAGTCTGCACAATAAGAAATTGCGCGATTGTCGCTTGCATTACAACAGCAGCCACGCCGATCGGTTGAACACCACCTTGTTTATTACCGAGGGCGATTCGGCTTCGGGTTCCATCACTAAAAGCCGCGATGTAAATACTCAGGCAGTATTCAGTTTAAAAGGTAAGCCGCTTAATTGTTATGGCCTCACCAAAAAGATTGTTTACGAAAACGAGGAATTTAACCTGCTTCAAAGTGCGTTGAATATCGAAGATGGATTGGAGAACTTGCGTTACAACAACATCGTAATTGCCACCGATGCCGATGTGGACGGTATGCACATACGCTTGCTGATGATCACATTTTTTCTGCAGTTTTTTCCCGATTTAGTCAAAAACGGACATTTATACATTCTGCAAACGCCCTTATTTAGAGTGCGCAATAAAAAAGAAACAGTTTACTGTTACAGCGATGAAGAGCGACGAAATGCTATTGCCAGCTTGGGAAAAAATCCGGAGATTACCCGATTTAAAGGCTTGGGTGAAATTTCGCCCGATGAATTCAAGCATTTTATTGGTAAAGACATTAGACTCGAGCCTGTAATTTACGGACGAAATGAAAATTTACCACAACTGCTTGAGTTTTACATGGGCAAAAACACACCCGATCGCCAGCTGTTTATTATAGATAACTTAAAAGTAGAGAAGGATTTGGTGGAGGAATTGACAGAGTAACCAGTTTCCCATAATGGGAATTATTGCGGATCATCTGCACTGTTCATGTCCTCTTTCATTTTCTGAAATTCCTCTTTGGCCTTGTCCATAAACTCGGAGGCTTCCTGTTTCATTCGGGCGGCATCCTCTTTTACAGCAGGTAAGTTTTTAAATTCCTCAAACGATTTATTGAACTCTTCTTTAGCTTTTTGCAGGTTTACATTATTGCCTAAATCGAGCTGATCTTTAACTTTCGAAAGCTCTTCCATGGCTTTAAAAGATATGTTTGTCCATTTATCTTTGGAATAAGCCATAATTTTATCCAATTTTTCTTTCAAAGCGGCGCGTTCTTCAACGGTTCCGTTTTTAACAGATTCGGCATACTCGTTAAAAGTACGCTTATATTCTTCCATCGCGTCTTCGGCGGTTTGGAGTTGTGTTGAATCAAAAGCACCATCTGACGAAGACGCATTACTTGCTTCTGAATCGGTGTTTGTTGATTCCTCCTCGGATGGCGATGTTGTTTCGGTGTTATTATTTCCTACATACGAATCGCCGCAAGACCCCAAAAATATAAGCATCGCCAATATGGTGGTAGCAAGAAATGGAATTTTCATAAGGGATTAGATAAAGGTATAGTCTAAAACTAAACGAACACTACAGTTATAATCATTAATGATACTAAAGTGAAGTTTAGTGATCCCGGTTGGACTCGAACCAACGACCCACAGCTTAGAAGGCTGTTGCTCTATCCAGCTGAGCTACGGGACCTTTATTTGTGCGCAAATATAGAAAAATCGGTTTGTTTAAAAACATCTTGGCAGCTTTCTCGTTGCTATTGTTTCACAATGGTATTGAGCAGGTTGAAAAAAAATGGCAACTTGCGGTCCGAAAATTTGCAGGATGTTTCGCAGTATTAGATTCTTATTAGTTGTTCTATCTCAGTGTATTTCATGTGTAACATGGGCACAGCGAAACCAAATAATCGGTAAGGTTATTGACGATAAGTCGGGGCAATCGGTACCCTTTGCCACCGTATCGGTTTTTTCCCCTAAAGACAGTTTGCTTGGTGGGGCATTAACGGCCGAAAATGGTTCATTTACGGTAGATCGTCTCCCGGCAGGGCAGGCCAGGGTTAAAATCAGCTTTATTGGCTATCAGGCCGTTTGGCAACAAATTATGCTGCAAGGTGCAACTTCGGTAAAGGATATTGGCAACATCCGCATTAAACCCGACCCGGCCCAGCTTGGCGAGGTCGAAATTGAAGCCGAAAAATCGACCGTGCTACTTGGCATCGATCGCCGCGTTTATAATGTTGACAAAGATTTAAGTACACGAGGCGCCATGGCCATTGATGCCATGAAAAATATCCCAGGATTGATCGTTGGCCCCGATAATAGCCTCACTTTACGCAACCAAAGTCCGACCATATTTGTGGATGGAAGGCCTACCATGATGAATCTCGACCAAATTCCGGCCGATGATATTGAACGCATCGAAATCATAACCAATCCCTCTGCAAAATATGTTGCCGACGCCACTGGAGGTATTGTGAATGTGGTGTTGAAGAAAAATCTCAATCCTGGCTATTTCGGAAGTCTTGCAGGCGGTATGGGCACCAATAACCGTTATTCATTAAACGGAAGTGCAAGTATTCGCGAAAAAAAGCTGAGTTTGCAGCTTGCAGCAGGCTATAATACCAGCGGCAATACCAATAATGGAACATCATCGCGCCGAAATTTGCTGGATGGGGTAACCCTAGATGGTTATCGGCAGGATAATCAAAATCAAACCCAACGTGGCGGCTACAATATAAGGGTGCAAACCGATTATAAAACATCCATTCGTTCGCTGTTGAGTGCTTCGCTGAGTTATATGGATAATACCATTTCCGTGAGGGAAAATCAATTCTATAACTTTTACGACGCATCCGATGCTGTGCTTAATGGCGGAAATCGTCAAAACAGGCAAGAAGTGACCTGGGCGAGTTATACTGCAGGGCTGAACTTTCGAAAAACATTTCCCAAGCAGGGCAAGGAATTCACAGCCGATCTTAGTTTGACCGGTTCGCGTAATTCCAACTTTGCCAATTATAAAACGTTTGACGAAGCTTTCGATACCTATCCCGAGGTGCAAATACAGCAGATTAACCAAGGTAAACGAGGCGCTCAGCTTTGGGCTGCACAGTTTGATTATGTAAATCCGATTAACAATGATTCGTATATCGAATGGGGAGGAAGGGCAGCCTACAAGTACAGTTTTTCGGATTATGACGTAAGCTACACCGATTTAATAACGAATGTAGTTACAGCCGATACGGGTTTGAGCGATGCTGTGCGCATTGATGATTTTGTGGGTGCTGCCTATTTCAATTATGCCGGTAAATGGAAAAGTATAGGCTACCAGGCGGGCATACGCTACGAACATACCTATTTCGAAGGGCGTGTACTCAATAGCGGCGAGGTGTTTTCGTATATCTATCCTAAATCAATAAGAGAAGCTGACAAGGTGCTGTTTCCAGCACTTTATTTATCGAAACGCTGGAATGATAAACATGAAATGCAGCTCAATTTTTCGCGTAAAATAGGCCGACCGGGCTGGATGCAGTTAATCCCTTTTATCATGTTTGCCGACCGACAGAGCGTACAAATTGGTAATCCGGTATTGGGACCTGAGTTTATCAACCTTGCCGAGTGGAACTACAGCTATACCGCCGAAAAATTTAGTACGTTGAGTAGTATTTACGGGCGTCAAACGCTTTATTCTATTACCAATGTAGTGTATCCGCTCGAAAGCAATCCAGAGGTAGTGGTATCTACCTATGCCAATGGACGTAATAAGAACGATTTGGGATTTGAAAATACGTTAAAGGGAAGCTTCTCATCTAAATTAGAGGGAAACCTTAATGCCAATGTGTTTTATACGCGTACCGATTTGGAGCAAAATGGTGTAGCCTTTAAAAACGAGGGTTGGAGCTGGAATGCTAAGGCAGCATTAACTTGGAAAATGCACGAAAAATCGAGCCTTCAAATCAATGGAAATTACGAAGCGCCGCGAATTATTCCGCAGGGTAGAGTAGTGGAGATATGGTCGTTGGATGCCACGCTAAACGTTAATTTCACCAAAAAGTTAAGTCTCACTACTACCGTATCGGATATCTTTAATACCCGCGTTTTTGGTACCATTTACCTAACGCCCACTTTTGAGCAAAAGACCGTTCGACGCTGGGAATCGCGGCATGTGCGCTTTATGCTCACCTGGAAATTTGGCGAGCCCGATGTATCGGTATTCAGACGCCGCAGCAACGGCCGTCGCAGTCCGGGTTCGGGTGGTTCGGAGATGCAGGAGATGTGATGTTCGATTTACGATTTTCGAAATACGATATTCAGAAATTGCAATTTCATTATAAGAAACTTAAGAATCACCGCTCCATAAAGTCACGTTTCCTTTTTTCAACTCCAATCATAAAGGAATAGGGTGGACCGCCATTTTCGCCGTCCACCGAACGTTTTTTCGAATCCAGTTCGCGAATTATCTTATTGAAATTTTCATCACCGCCAATCACGTTCATCACATTGCGGCTGTAGTTAAAGAAATACCATTTCTGCGATTCGCATTCGAGATACAAATTGAGAACATCGCCACCTCTCTTTTTCACCAGTTCTATTTTGCCTTTAATGACTTTGTTGAAAGGTGATTTCCCCATGTTTGAAAGATGCAACCATCCTTCAGAAACGTATGAGTTATATTCGGCGTTCCACTTGAGTTCTACATTGGTAAAAACCAAGCTATGATTTAATTCGTCGGGGAATTTCTTTATCACCCCCGAACTTCCCATTTCTCTGAATAATTTATCGGCAGATTCCTTGCCTATCAATCGGGTCATTGATTTTTTATAGTCCTCCGAACTTACATCAGAAGCCTGCAATCCAGTAGTGGCCAAAATGGTTTCTTCCATATGCTTCCACAGTTCGGGTGCCAGGAAAAAATCGAGTGCAATGTTAGTTTTGATGCTAGTTTCGTTTTTAACCGTACCGTGATTAATTTTTCCGTAGGAAGCAACTTTAACTTGACCCAGATCGAGGCCGAAGGAAATTTTACCTTCGCCATTCATATCACAATTAAGCTGGTTCATGGCGAGATAATCATCGGCTAAAGCAGCATTTTGGTATTTTTCCTTGGTAGTCAATCGGTATTCCGAGGTGCCTTTATCGAAGGTTAAAATTCCACGCGACGTGAACAATTCAACATCTCCGGTTTTTTGCTTCTTACTTAAAAACACAGGATCAACATAGAATGTAGAATCTTTTACAAGCACCAATCCGGCGATTAATTTCTCACCATCCACCGATTTGGGTAAGGAATCGATTGGGATTTGAATATTGGAGGGATCAATCTCCGTTTTGAATTTAAACCAGGCTCGTTCTGCTTTAGCGCATTTATGAACGATGCGTGCGCCTCCCGTAAAGGTGAGAAATTTAGAAGGCCCCCACAAACGGGCTTCGCCTTTAAATTCAAATTCGGGGCTTAATGTAAAATTGGCGGCTTCTTCAATTTTTGCAGTTCCCGTAGTATTGCCTGCCGAATCTTGAGCAATAGTTGTAAAGGTTAATTTTTGAAGTTTACCGGAAGCATCTTCGTAATCGTAATCGCCCGAGGCGGTGTATTTGTGTTTGCTAATAATATCGACCGAAGCATTATAAATGTCGTGGTATTTGGTATCGTTGTTGGCGTTTATTTTCGAGTTCTTCAGCGTGGTAATTACGGCATTACGCTCTACATCGAGTTTTTCGCCATCGGGATAAATGGTGGCATCAGCAATACGAATAAGTTTAACCCCCTGCGTACGAATGGTGCGATCGGCCATGGCATATTTGGCGCGCGGAGCCACGAAGGTAATAGAGTCCTGATCGGGCCGCACCGAAACAAAGCGCGATCCAATAAGGTCAATTTCATTCATCGATGAGTTCATATCCACCTCATCTTTGTCCATGTACCAGCGCAGTTCGTCCATGTAAGCAATGTATTTGTTTACCGGGAATTCGATATACGAATCGGCGGCATTCGATTTAAATTGCCCCATTCGATTTTTAAAACTCACATCGGCTTTAACGTTATCGGTTTTAATAGCCACCTCCTTGGTGCCATCTTCTTTAACTACGTCGCGTGCTGTAAAAGCGAAAGAGGCGGTATCTGATTTAAAATCTTCTTTTTTAAATCTAAATTGTTTCGATTCAATTTCGGCCGATGCAAATTCGAGTGTTCCGGCTCCGGTCATACCGTCTTCGCCAATAGAAATTTTCCCTTTCAGCTTAGACTCTCCCGAGTACATCGAAATGGCCGTGGTGGTTTGCTTAAACTCGAATTTATTGGGTTTGTAAGGCTCCCAATGCAGCTTAACATCGGCGGCTTCAACATCGGCATATTCTATTTTTCCCTGCGTTTCGGGCTTCACCGTAATACTCTTGCAAAATGCATTTACCGAGTCGGGGAAAAACACAAAATCCTCTGATTTTGCCGTAGTGGTAATGTATTTAATTTCTCCCTCGCCACGAAGTCCTTTATGGCTGAGCTGCATTTTATTGATAAACGTTCCTTTACTTTGATAAATGGGCATCCCCTCGCTTTCGGTTGTGCGTTTAAAGCCCAGTGAATAATCTTCCTGAAGCCTTAATTTTTCGCGCAAATCGGGGAATATATTGGCCGAAACAAATGTACCATCAAACACAAGGCCTTCATTTGAAAAGTTATCCAAACTGTCCACTTGGTATGGATCGAGTTGAAAGTAGAAATTGCTCCGTTTGTAAACACCGCCTAAAATCGAGCCACGGTCGTAATAGGTATATGAATTTTTTACTGAATTAAAGATGGGATATTGCGCCAGTGGACGAACCCCGCTTTTGTTTATAGGGTGATCAATGAGCAAATCGCCAATTACATTTTCAATAATAGTTTTTACTTTTTTTAGCTGAATTTTTCCAAACTCATCGCGCTCGTTGGTGGCTACCCTAAGCCTTAATGAATCAACATTTTCGAGGTTTATTTTAAATTTATCATAATCGAAATCGAATTTTTTACCGAAGAATTCAAATCGTCCTGCCATAATGCGCCCTGCAAAGTCAAAATTTCGGTTTTTACGTACAGTTAATTGCTGATTTTTTGGATAAATAACCACGTTTTGCGAATCGCTCAAAAAAATCCGCTCCACCCCGTACATCCGCAAATCGCCGTTTAGCAAACTCAATTCGGCATTGTTATCACTTCCAGAAACGTTGGAAAAAAACTGAATTACATCGTAATCCGATTTACCTGCAGCAGCCAGCAAATATTTACGTAAACGTGGTTTAAGAACCACCCGCTGTGCCTCATCATCATACAGAATAAAACCCATGTACGACAAGCGGTACAATACAAGCTGAACCTGGGTTTGGTCCATTCTGTACCAGTTCACGATTTCTTGAAAACTGAGTTCATCACGTCCTACTTTATCGGCCAACCTGCGCAATACCATCAACGGACTTTCGGCGTCAATTCCTTGAATCTCAATAAATCGACCTTCTCTGAAATAATCGCTCGATTCAAATATTGCTTTACTCTCCACCGTGCCGGCAAGCGCCTTAAATCGGATGGTAGGCTCATCAATTTTCCACTGCATCACTTCAAAATCCATGTCTATCTGATGAAATGAATTATAGTAGGGCGTTTGCGAAACCCCTTCCATATTGCGAATTAGATTGAGTTCTTTTTTCTCATCCTGATAGCGGAACGTTAAGCCTGGATGTACGATCGAATCTTCTTCGATAAATATTTTAACTGCAGCTGATGAGGATTGCAAACTTTTTTCTTCAATCAAAAAGGTGCTCGATTGTGCCACCAGAAAGGGTTTTGAATTACGATTAAATACAAAAGTGGCTCTGTTTTCTTTGGTACCGTACCCTAAAAGTTGATTGCCTTGAATAGTAATTCCTCCTGTAAAATCAACGTTTTTATAAATTTCTTTAATGGCAAACGAGGTATTGTAATTACTAAAACGCGGATAGGTATCTTCGCGTCCGGCCGCATTATCGGTTAGTTTATCGCTTACCACACCCAACAAATCCTCTTTAAAGTATTTGGGATAATGCAGCGTGGCCGAATCGGCTGAAAATTTGGTGGACTTTACCGATAATTCGTAATTTTTAAGTTTGGCGTTTGCTTGTTCTTCAGTTAATCCGGTGCGGGTCCATAAAATTTTGCCACTCTTACCGTAAAATTTAAACGAAGTGGGGTAGAGGACACCGGATGTCATGAGAATATGCGAGGAGTCGTAGCGTGCAACCGCCTTTAAATCGCCGGTTTCGAAGATTACTTTTGGTATGGAATCAAAGGCAAACGTAAAATCGGAGCGGCTCATGATCCAACTAATTGCCTCGCTTTTGTAAAGTGCGTTTGAGCTGAATAAGTCTTCGGAGGTCTGCAAGTATTGATCAAATTTACCGGTGGTAAGTTTGGTGATACATTTTCCAAGACCCTCATGCCAGCCGTTAAATTGTTCTGCACTTTTGTTGGCCTCGCTCCATGCTATTAAGCATCGCAGGTAATTTTTATAATTAGGGAAGGCCGTCATCCGTTTTTTTAGCATAGCATTGGCCTGTGCAATAACTGAACTTTGCTGTGTTGGCGTGAGTTTCGACTGCCAAAGCGGCTCAAATTTTTCCATCAGCTCCTTAGTTGCTTTTTTATCGGCCGATTCCATAAAATTGGTCAACTCCTCCAGAAATTGGGCAGGTGTGGAACTGAACGACTTAAGTACCTGCCCCATCGCAATCGAAGGCAATACAATTGCAGCTATTAGTATGAAAATACGCATAAATAGAGGTAAAACGTAAATGCAAATTAAGCGATTGCCCCTCTCTTAAAGACCAGTTTTACCCCTTGTTTTTCAACAAAAAGACCTTATTTATTAATAACGGCCTTAAGCTTCGTATTTCAATTTTGCGAATCAAGTTTATCGATTGTCTAATTTTTGTCGAAGCTTATCTAATATTTCCTGCACTGCCGGGCAGATAAAGCTGTTTTGGTAGGTAATGCTGCTCAATTGGTAAAATTTCTTTCTGTCGGTATGCGGATAGGTTCTGCAGGCAGTTGGTCGGTCAGTATAAATGCTGCAATAATTATCGCTGTCCAACATGGGGCAGGGTGCCGTTTTGAACACATAGTCACCGTCTTCGTCAATCTTTAAATACGTTTCAATAAGTTCTGACGGCTTGATTCGCAATCGTTTTGAGATACGGTCAATGTCGGTTGACGTAACTATGGGGCTGGTGGTTTTGCAGCAATTGGCGCAGGTTAAACAATCAATTTTTTCAAAAGTTTCATGGTGGAGTTCATGAACGGTTTGATCGAGATGGCCGGGCGGTCGTTTTTTTATACGATCCAGCAATGTTTTGTTGAGCTTTTTATCGCGTTCGCCAACAAGACGTATGGTTTTTGAGTTAAATTCCACAATTAGAAAAATAAAATCAGCAAGAAATTCTTTCTATTTTTTCCAATTTATTTGCATTCCCACACTTCAAAATGCATAGTAATGGGGTTTTTTTCGTCGGGAGGCCTGGATTCGGATGATACTTTATTAAATCTTGTAAGTGGAATAGATGGAAAGTACCGATCAGCCTCTGGTTCAATTTCTATTAAGGTTCGGTAAATGCGCTGCGCCCGATTTATACATTGTTGGTAAATATCGGCGCCACCGGCAATGATTATTTCTTCATCGTTGGGGCATAAATCAATGGCGTGATCAATGGATGAAGCGGTTTCTACTCCTTCGTTATGCCAATCGGGGTTGCGGGTCACTACTATAGTTCTGCGTCCGGGCAATGGCCTGCCGATGCTATCGAACGTGGCGCGGCCCATAATGAGTGTTTTGCCAAGCGTGATTTTTTTAAAATATTGCAGGTCGGCCGGTAAATGCCACAATAATTGATTGTTTTTTCCAATAGCGTGATTGAGCCCTTCGGCTACGATAATTGAAATCATTATACAGCAACTTCGGCTTTAATGGCTGGATGTGGGTCGTAATTGAGCAAGGTAAAGTCGTCGTAGGTAAAAGCAAAAAGATCGGTAACTTCTGGATTAAGCAGCATTTGAGGAAGGGGCCTAAAATCGCGACTCAGTTGTAATTGAACTTGTTCCATGTGGTTCGAATACAAGTGCACATCGCCGAAGCTATGGATAAATTCGCCCGGTTCTAGATTGCAAACTTGAGCCATCATTAGCGTTAATAGGGCGTATGAGGCAATATTAAAGGGAACTCCCAAAAAAGTATCGGCCGAGCGTTGATAGAGTTGGCAGCTTAATTTACCATCCGCCACGTAAAACTGAAACAGACAATGGCAGGGAGGCAGCGCCATATTGGGAATATCGGCCGGATTCCACGCACTTACAATTAAGCGTCTCGAATCAGGATTTTTCTTTATGGTTTCAAGTAGCTCGCTTATTTGGTCTACCGTTTCGCCGTTATATCCCGGCCAACTTCTCCATTGGTGCCCGTACACAGGGCCTAAATCGCCGTGTTCATTGGCCCACTCGTCCCAAATACTCACCCCATTGTCTTTTAGGTACTTAATGTTGGTATCGCCCTTAAGAAACCACAATAATTCATGAATGATGGAACGTACATGGAGCTTTTTGGTAGTAATTAATGGAAAGCCCTCGCTTAAATCAAAGCGCATTTGATACCCAAAACAACTCAATGTTCCGGTTCCGGTGCGGTCTTCTTTTACAGTTCCATGATTTAGAATATGCCGAAGTAGGTCGTGGTATTGCTGCATAAAATGTCTAATTTCTTTTGCAATTTAATGAATACCAACCAAGCTTAGGTTGGGATACATGTAAAATTATCAACCTTCAATATCTAGCGTTAAAATATTGGTATTCATAGGTTTGAAATCTTAAATACCCGCACTTACCGCTTGTTGTTTGATAAGAAAATAATGCATGTAAAAAGTATGAATACCACTATGCAAGCGATACTCTAGACGAATCTACAGTATGTCAAGAAGTGGGCTTAAGCGCGTTGTGTTTCTTGATGGCTACCATTGAAACGCGATACCCAATAAAAAGAGACGCCAATGCGCCCAAAATCAAACCTGGAATGTATGCATGGGTTAGGAAAAAATTATACGATGTATGTAGTAATGCGGCATAAAACACTCCTTGTAAGGCAAGGCCTTTCATGTTTTTTGCCCGTTGCAACCCAATGAAATATCCCGATATAACACCAAAAAATGCATGTGCAGGTACCGCGGTAAACATGCGCATCCAAGCTACAGACTCAGGTTGATCGTCGAGAAACACATACAGTAAATTTTCGAGGGTGGCAAATCCCATGGCCGACATTACCCCATAGGTAATACCATCAAAAGGTTCGTTAAACGCTTTGTGTTTGTACGAATAGATATATACCGCCAAAAATTTATAAAACTCCTCCACAAAGCCAACCACGCAAAACATGGAAACGAGAGACCAAATGAGCGATTTGCTCGATTCATCGAAACCGAATAGTTTTAAAAAATAGCCTGTTAAAATTACCGGAACCGCACTTAATGCCCCCAAAATAAAGGTTATAGCCAACTCCTTTAAAGGTTCTTTGTCGAATTTATCTTTCCAATAAATATAAATCATAATGGCCAAACTCGGTGCCATCGACAAAATTCCGAGGTAAATTATTGTTGAGTCGGTCATTGGTATTATTATTTAATCTTAATCGGCGTTAAAATTGGGTTTTCGTTTTTCAATGAAAGCAGCTACCCCTTCTTGGTAATCTTTTGAATCACTAGCCTCAATTTGCAGTTCGGCTTCCATTTGTAGCTGCTCCTCAAGGCTATGGTGCCAAGATTTGTGCAATAGTTTTTTGGTTAGTGCCAGTGCCTGAGCCGGCAAAGTGGCAAGACTTTTAGTTAATACGGATGTTTCATTTTCAAACACTTCGGCATCAACGCATTTGTAGATCATTCCAATGTTGGCGGCATCAAGCGCATTTACCTTATCGCCTAAGAGACATAAGGCCATGGCTTTTTGTGTTCCTACAAGACGCGGCAAAAAATACGTTCCTCCGCTATCAGGTACCAGTCCAATTTTGCTGAATGCCTGAATAAATGAAGCCGAAGAGCTGGCAATTACTAAATCGCAGGAAAGCGCAATATTGGCGCCTGCACCCGCAGCCACACCATTAACGGCTGCAACAACCGGCTTTGGCATGTTTCTTATTTTTCGGATAATAGGATTGTAGTGATCTTCCAAAATGGTTCTGAAGCCGGGATGTAATTCGGGCGTGGTTACTTCTTTTAAATCCTGTCCGGCACAAAAAGCCTTACCAATACCTGTAATAACTATAACTCGTACAGATGCATCTAGTGCAAGTCTATCGAGGAGCTCCTGCAGCTCAAGTGCCATTTCTCTATTAAACGCGTTAAATACTTCGGGGCGATTTAATTGTAGATAGGCCACCGGGTCTTCGGTTCTAAGTAATATTGATGACATTTTTTATGTTTAGTTGGACAAATGTACGTAACACCACTTCTTAGTTATTTTCCTCGTCAAAATCAATCAACACCTTTCTTTTTTTCTTTGGTTTTTCATCTTGGGGCTTTAGCGTTGTATCGTTTTTAAATAGGCCAAATTCATCTTTTAATATTTGCTTAAGTGTTTGCTTTTCTCTTTGGATATCTTGCTTTATTTTTTCACGTACTCCTTTTGTATCCAGCGAAATTCGGGGATTCATCAAAGGCCCCTTCATTGAAAGGAATAAATTGGTTTTTCCGCCCTCGTCTTCCTCCAATTCGCCAAATTCATCCTCGTTTTTATTCTTTTTCATCTTTCTTGATAACACATCAGAAAGTAACAAGCGAATGTGATAGTCAATTTCATTATCGAACGTATGTGTTCCAGAAGCACTAATGGTTATGGCATTTGAGGCAATTTCCATGTTGGGAATGTAAATTTTTGAATCTTTTATCTCTATAGAATTACTTAATTCCGAAAATTTAACGTGCCGCAAATCGTCAACCGCAATATATTTTGAGAGTGCCTGTAGGGGTTCAAAAAGTATTAATTCTCCTTTATTAATTATCAAATCCATTTTGCAATACACCTTGGCAGGATCGATACTCAAATCGGAATTGCACACTGCTTTAATT
>JBKCHQ010000154.1:0-9732 GCA_046302715.1 Bacteroidia bacterium
CCACCGCTACATTGGTCGTTACCGCTCCAATGCCGCACAACCACTTAAAGATATTTTTGAAAAACTCAACTCCTATTACGAAGAAATAAGACGCGAAAACCCTGAAAAATTTAAAGATACGGCCTATCTTAAAGCCCATCATCCCTTTATAGGTGAGTTGCTTATGGGGCATTTACGGTACGGTACGTTTGGCAAAAACAGCATCGAAAACTGCCATCCTTTTTTACGTCAGAATAACTGGATGTCGCGCAATTTAGTGGTTGCTGGCAACTTTAATCTTACTAATGTAGATGAGCAGTTTAAGCAATTGGTCGATTTAGGCCAGCATCCTAAAGAAATGGCCGATACCGTAACGGTTCTCGAAAAAATTGGACACTTTCTGGATGTAGAAAACGAACGTTTGTTCAGAGAATTTAAACGTCAGGGACATAGTAATGCCGAGATTTCCGAACTAATTGCACGCGATCTCGATATTGGAGAAATATTGCGACAGGCCACCAAACGCTTCGATGGCGGCTATGTAGTTACGGGAATGATGGGCCATGGCGATGCTTTTGTGGTGCGTGATCCGGGTGGAATTAGACCGTGTTACTATTTTCAGAATGATGAATTTGTTGCGGTCACTTCAGAAAGACCGGTGTTGCAAACAGCATTCAATATTTCGTTTGACGACATACAAGAACTCACACCCGGCGCCGCTTTAATCATAAAGAAAAACGGTTACGTAAAAGAAGAAGTGATCCGCGAGGCTACCGTGCGATCTTCATGTTCCTTCGAGCGGATTTATTTTTCACGGGGTTCGGATGCGGAAATTTATCAGGAACGGAAAAAATTGGGGCAACTGCTTAGCCCGGCCATACTAAAAGCCATTAACTACAACATCGCAGATACTGTTTTTTCCTACATCCCCAATACCGCCGAAACCGCCTTTTTCGGGCTCGTTCACGGGCTTAACGATTGGCTCAATAGAGAGAAAAAAAGACAGATACTTGAGTTGGGCGAAAAGGCATCACCAGAGCAACTCGATGCCATTCTCGATTTACGGGTTAGGACTGAGAAAATTGCTATAAAGGATGCTAAAATCCGTACGTTTATTACCGACGATCTGCACCGCGACGAAATGGTGGCGCATGTGTACGATGTTACCTACGGAGTTGTGCGTAAAAACATCGATACCTTAGTAATTTTAGACGACTCCATCGTTCGTGGAACTACCCTCAAACAAAGTATCCTTAAGATTTTGGATCGCTTGGGGCCTAAAAAAATTATCATTGTAAGTTCAGCTCCTCAAATTCGTTATCCCGATTGTTATGGTATAGACATGGCCAAACTAGGCGATTTCATTGCATTTCAGGCAGCAATTGCGCTTCACGAGGAGCGCGGCACTTCATATCTTATTGAGGAAGTTTATGAACAATGCATTGCACAAGATAGCTTTCCGAAGGAAGAAATACGTAATGTAGTACAGCGTATTTACGAAGCATTTACACCCGACGAAATTTCTTATAAAATAGCCCAGCTCGTTACCCCAGAAAACATCCAAGCAGAGGTAGAAATCATCTATCAAACCCTAGAAAATCTGCACCAGGCTGCACCGGATCATACCGGCGACTGGTATTTTTCGGGCAATTATCCAACGCCTGGGGGCAATAAAGTGGTGAACAGAGCCTTTATTAATTTCTATAACAAAATCAACGAGCGAGCCTATTAGAGTCCGAAAAACCTCAGCAGTTTAGGGCCTTTTGTTCGGTCAACCTTTTGAAATCTATAACCGGCAAATAGCCTTGCAGAACTCGTGCTGGTATTTATCCACAAATCGGCCTTTCGATTTCCTGAATATGTGATGGCATGTCCAGACATGCCACAAAAAAAACGATCACCATTATAACCGCCCACCAGTCTCAACTCTGCAGCAGCAGCCAATTCCGACTCAAATGAACGTTGAATCAAATCATCAGACTTATAAAACCCATTTTCAACAGCAAGCCCGGGCATGAAAAACACCGTAAAATACCAATACTTTCGGGCCACAAACGTATGCACATACCCTGCGTGAAAAGCCAGGGTGGATTGCTGAACAGCCACTGCCCTATTAACTTCGGCATAATCGGCATATAAGTCCAAGGGAATCATAGTCTTACTTTCGTCGCTCCTTATCCAATTAAACCGATATGAGGCCCCCGCAAGAAAACTGCCGGCGCTTTTTTCTTGCCGTTCAAGTTGCCATAAAGCAGCACGATACGAAAAACTTTCAGGCGAAAAACAGTAGTAAATATTACTGAACCATGTAAGTGTAGAAATATCAGGACGTGTGGGAAATATATTTTGATTTGGATCCCACAATGGAAGCACTTTCGGATTACTTAAATAATACCCTTGGTAAAGTTGTAAAAAGTTGGAGTTCCAAACTCTTTTGCTGTTGATGCTAAATCGAAGAGCAAATTGATTGGTGGTTCCTTTCTGTGCAACGTCGCTTCCATCTATGGAAAATAAGCCCAGTGATAAACTTAACCATCTGTAATCGAAGGAGGTAATAAAATTAATTCGGTTATTGGGCGCATAAGAAACAATCTGTTTCTCATTGGACGGATTAACTAAATCAATTTTTTGGTTGCGCTGGGCAAATTCAAAGGTAAGCTGGGGCCTATCGGTAAATTGCCTGATAAATGTGGTATCAACAGTATTCTGCGCACTAAGACGGGTTAGCGCAATAACGCAAAGCCAAAGTCCAATGCCCCATTTTGGCATAACATTAAATTAGGGTTTCGAAATACACACCTTACGCGTTAGTATTCCTGATTCATGCACCAAAATTATCTGATACATTCCAGAACTTAAGTGGTCTACTCCCAATTCAATAACAACACCGGATGTTAACGCTGTGTACTGCTGATCTACAACGACTTTACCCGTTAAATCTACCATGCGTAATTGCACTTCGTGTATATTGGGATCACTGAAGGAAATGTTAAGACGGTCTTTCGCAGGATTAGGGAAAACCTGCAACGATTGTTGCATCAATTGAGTAATTCCAACGGTTGAAATGCTGAGCGTAGACGAAAGGCTTGAACAGCCATTAGAGGTAACACTTACACTATAGCTGCCGGCTGCAGTGGGAGTATATGAGGATTGCGTGGCTCCTGAAATGGCATTCCCGTTTAGGAACCATTGATAAGTTCCACTAACATTGCTAACGGTAAGTACTCCACCTGAGTTATTAATGATGGGTGTTGCCGGCGTATTGGAGCTCTGCATGATGGCACTGATCGATTGAGTTATAGCAAGGCCCCAACTGGCGGGTTCGGTTTCGAAGGAGTACCAGGTACCATCGCTAAATTGCTCATATGCAGTATTAGCGCCGCTTGTTCCATTTTCAGTTGAATAAAGCGAAAGTTCAACTCCAGATGCTGGATTAACCACATAACCCAAATAAAAATTCCCGGTTATTGTTACAGGGTTGGAGAATAAAACTGAAGTATATGAATTTGAATTCACATTGCTGCTGATGGTTGAAAGTGGAACCGTGGTACTTGCCAAAATGCTTCCTGGTAAACCGCCTGTTCCATTGTCGTCATATAGTCTAAATGTGACCTGATAATTGTTGGTCCCATTAGCTTCGGCAATGGCAAATTTGAAAAGTCCCCCTAAAACTCTGGTAAATGGAGCAATAGCGTTAAATCGCTCGGCTTTAGCAGAATCTAGATATGTGTTGGTACCACAAACATATCCAACAGTAGCATCGAAATATACTACCTCGGCACCGGGCAGGGGATAGCGCAAGGTATCTAAACATGAATTTACGGGAGGTGGAGGCGGTGTGCTTCCGCAAGCAGGCGAAGAAAGTAATGAATTCCTTGAACCACCGGGAGCAAAAACAGCCCTTGCACGTGTTTTCTGGCCGTTTGTGAACATTGTTGCACAGTCATCATCCATATAATCCATGTAGTTCATAAACATATCGCCGTTAGGGCCATTATTACACGAAACCTGAGGAAAATTAGGACAGCCATAGTTGGCATCGTCCTGCACGGGTGTATCTGAAACCTCATCTGTTCCAGCAGAACCGGCCTGGTTACCGCATCCTGAATTTTCGTTGCCCCAAATATGATAGAGGTTCATCCAATGCCCAATCTCATGGGTTGCAGTGCGCCCCAGATTAAAATTATTATTAAAAGGATTTGCTGGTGGCCTACCTACTGTTGTATAATGTAACACTACCCCATCTGTGCTTGCTGCGTCACCAGGAAATTGAGCATAACCTAAAAGAGAACTTCCTAAATCTGCTACCCAAATATTAAGATAATCATCTGCAGGCCAAGCATTTTTACCACCCGAACTGTTAAACTTAACATTATCATTGGTATTAAATGATGAAACCGTAGTTTGTGTGCGGGTTATACCGTTGGTAGCGCTGCCGTTAGGATCGATGGTAGCCAGACAAAATTCAAATTCCATATCCGATGCCACACCCTGAAAGGCAGTAGGGGTTGAACTGAAATTGGCGTTTAGCTTACGAAAATCTTCGTTTAATACATCAAGTTGAGATTGCAGCTGTGCATCTGAAATGTTTTCGGTTTGATTCTGATACACCACATGAAATACAACCGGTATGGTATACACCACTCTTTGCACATCGTTTTGAGTGGCAAATTGGGTAAAGTCTCGGGTATGATCTTCTATTTGCTGCCTACGCTGCACAAATGCCGGATCCTGCAAATGCTGGTTATAAACCTCCATTGACCCGCACTTTTGCGCATGAACTGAAAGTGAATTACAAAAAAGTGCTGACGTAACGATAAGGGTAAGATTCAATCTCATATTCTTCAGGGGTTTGTTGTGCAAAAATAAATGTTTCTAATCGCTATGCCTTGTTATTTACTAAAATTAATTCACATCAAATTTCACCTTCCCATTTAGCAACCACATAGGTAGCCAAGCAGTTGCCCAAAACATTTACCGAAGTGCGCCCCATATCCATAACCGCATCAATGGCCAGGATGGCAAATGCCTTTTCGGGCTCTAATCCCAGCGAAGCCACAGTGCTCACCAATATAAGAAATGAGGCACCACGAATACCGGCCACCCCTTTTGAGGTGAGCATCAAAATTAGACACATCTGAATTTGCTGGGAGAGAGAAAGGTCAATACCGCAGGTTTGAGCCACAAATACCGAAGCTAAAGAAAGATACAGCGTGGTGCCATCAAGGTTGAAACTATACCCTGTAGGCAATACAAATGCAACCACTTTTCGGGGTATACCCATTTTTTCCAGATTTTCCATTGCTTTTGGTAGAGCGGCCTCTGAACTGGCTGTTGAGAAAGCAATAGACAATGGTTCTGAAACAGCTTGAAAGAATGCTTTGATAGGTAGCCGAACCAATAATGCAATAGGTACCAAAACGAGTATAATAAACACCAGCAAAGCCCCATAAAGCGTAAATACCAAATACACCAGATTTTTTAGATTGCCTAACCCCATTGTTGCCACCGAATATGCAATAGCACCGCCCACAGCAAGGGGAGCGAAATACATCACGATATCGGTGAACTTGAACATAACCTCCGACAGACCTTCTGCAAAATCGAGTATAGGCTTTCGTTTATCTTCCTTCTTCACCAATGCTAAACCAATTCCAAACAAAATGCTAAAAACCACGATTTGCAAAATCTGATTGGTAGCAACGGATTTAGCAATGTTTTCAGGAAAAATATCAAGGATAACATCATGACTTTGCTTTTGTTCCAGTAAAACACCTGCCCTTTTCACTTCCTTGTCGCCGGCTTTAAATTCGGCTCCCACACCGGCCTGAGTTAAATTAATGGCTGCCAAACCAATAAATAGTGCTAGGGTAGTTACCAATTCGAAATAAACGATGGCTTTTAATCCCATACGGCCAACTTGCTTCAAGCTCGAGTGGCCTGCAATTCCCACCACCAAGGTTGCAAAAAGTAGCGGAGCAATAATTGTTTTAATAAGTCTTAAAAATATATCGCTCAACACTTTAAGGGGCTCAGCGACAGTAGGAAAGTCATACCCCAGTTCCAACCCAATGAACATGGAATAAACTATCCAAATGGTTAATGACTTTTTCTTAATCGCAAAAGGTAAAAGTAATAGCAAGCATATCCAACGGATAATTGATCCGGTAGCTGAATCGGCCCATTCGAGTTGCAAAGTTTCGCAAAATGAAAAAATTAAGGTTAAGCCCACCATTAAAGTCAAAAAAAGTGGCCTTAGTACAAAGTCAAAATAGCGCATAACGACAAATCTAAACAATTTATTCACCGCCATAAATTGAACCAACAAATCTTTAGTTTTGCAGTTGATATTTCAAATAAATGAGTTTGTCTGATCCTGCTTCCTGGAGTGCCCTATTTACCGCCGAAGGCATCATAACGCTATTGTCATTAAGCCTCCTAGAAATCGTTTTGGGGATTGACAATATTATATTTATTTCTATAGTTGCCGGGAAATTACCGCGTCAGCGACAGCAAAAGGCTCGTTTATGGGGCTTAAGTTTAGCGTTAATATTCAGAGTTGCACTGTTATCAATAATTTCATGGATAGCAAGTCTGAAAGAGCCATTAGTTACGATCTTTGACTTTAATGCATCGGGGCGTGATCTCATACTCTTTGCAGGTGGCGTTTTTCTAACCATAAAAACGATCCTCGAAATCATTGATAAACTCACAAAGGATGATTTACCACCCGAGGAAGGTGGCATTGTGCTGGGTTTTGCAAAAGCTATTGTACAAATTGTTGTTTTGGACATTGTATTTTCTTTTGATTCCATATTAACTGCAGTGGCAATTTCAACAAATCTGGTAATCATGGTACTTGCTGTGATTATTGCCATCATTATCATGATTTTATTTTCGGGATATGTTAGCGACTTTATCAATAAATATCAAACCATAAAAATGTTGGCGCTTGTTTTCCTTGTAGCCATAGGAGTCGTTCTAATCCTTGAGGCACTGCATTTTGAGCAGAATTACCCACAGATTCACCTTAAGAACTACGTATATATTGCTATGGCGTTTTCTCTTATTGTGGAAACACTTAACCTGCTAAGAACTCGTTTTGCTGCACAACGCACCCGAAAACTTCATCAGGAACAGCATTAATTTTGGCATAATTATTATAGAACACCAAAAAAAACAATCCTATGAAAACGCTCATTTTTCTCTTGCTGGCTTCGGCCTCACTTAATGCGCAAAATTTAATTAATGCAGCAGGAAACATAATCAACCAAGCTACACAAGGTGCCTCGGGTAATAATTTAAGCAACGACGAAATCGTCTCAGGTTTGAAAGAAGCCTTAAACGTGGGCTCCAAAAATGCCTCGGGTTCTGCATCAAAACGAGATGGTTTTCTAAAAAATCCAGCTATTAAAATACCTTTTCCCAGTGAGGCTAAAGTTGTAGAGTCAAAAGCACGGCAATTGGGAATGGGTTCACAGGTTGATCGTTTTGTAACCACGCTTAACCGTGCAGCAGAAGAAGCATCTAAAGAAGCGGCGCCAGTGTTTATGGACGCGATTAAAACCATGACCATCACCGACGGTGTTAATATTTTACGTGGGGGTGATAATGCTGCTACCAATTATTTGAAAGGACGCACCACCGCCGAACTGACCACCAAATTTTCGCCCATTGTAAAAAGAGCCATTAATAAAGTAGAGTTAACCAAACACTGGAAGCCCATCATTAACAAATACAATAAGATTCCGGGCGTAAAGAAGATGAATCCTGATTTGGATCGTTATGTTACCGAAAAAACGCTTGAAGGACTTTTTAAACTGCTTGCAGATGAAGAAGCAAAAATAAGACGCGATCCTGTGGCGCGTGTAACCGATATCCTTAAAAAAGTTTTTGGAGGTTAATCCCTTTTCAGTTAAACAGATAACTGGTTCTGTACCGAATCAATCAAAGCTTTAATAACGATATCTTGCATTTCATTCGTTAAATCTTCAAAAACAGGCAAGCTTATTTCTGCGCTAAAATTGCGGTAAGTAATGGGATATTCATCGATAGAGTATCCCATTTTTTTATAAAAACTAAGCAAGGGCAATGGAATAAAGTGAACGTTAACACTTACATCCCGATTAAAAATATCCTGTATTATGGCATCCCGCCTGGCTTCATCAATACCTTTAATGCGAAGCGGATATAGATGAAAAGATGAAACACGCTCAGCATCTTCAAAAATAGGAAGTTGCGCCCATGAGTAGGGTGCAAATGCCTTTTGATAACGCTCGATAATTTTTTTGCGCACCGGCAAAGTTTCCTCTTCATAACGCGATAATTCTACCAATCCTATGGCCGCCATAATATCTGTCATGTTGCATTTATATCCCGCTTCAACAATATCGTACTTCCAATTGCCTTTCTGCATTTTGGCCAAAGCATCTTTATTTTGACCATGCAAAGCGGTAACGCATAAATGGAAATACTCCTCATCGTTGTTAAAGGCTTCAGGTAAATTCAACGCGATGGCGCCACCTTCTGCAGTAGTTAAATTTTTTACGGCATGAAACGAAAATACCGTGGCATCGGCGTGAACACCAGATTTTAGTCCTTTATAGCGGGCACCAATTGAATGCGCCGCATCTGCCAACACCATGATACGCCCCAACTTATTTTGGCGTTCATTTTCGGCAACAAACACATTCGCAGTGTTACGAACCAGTTCATTTATACTATCGTAATCACATGGCAAGCCGGCAAAATCTACCGGCATAATTACTTTTGTTTTATTAGTTATTGCTGCTTTTATAGCAGCTACAGAAATGTTAAAATCGCTTTCGTTTACATCCACAAATACAGGCCTAGCACCACAATGCACCACCACATTGGCAGTGGCAGAATAGGTGTATGCAGGTAAAATTACTTCGTCGCCCTCCCCAACTCCAAACCAACGTAGCATAAGTTCTAAACCTGCCGTGGCCGAGTTCAGACAAACAGTAGCTTTATTCCCACAATAGGCGGTTAACCTTCGTTCAAACTCCTTTGTTTTGGGACCGGTGGTAATCCATCCCGATTTTAATACTGCAGTAACTTCATCAATTACTTCCTGGCGAATATGCGGCGGCGAAAACGGAATCATGTAAAAAATTAACGGCTAAATTTCTATGGCGTAAAGGTATGCTTTACGAAAATATCAAAACAAAAAAGGTTTGCGTTATGCAAACCTTTTGAATAAAATTTCTTCGTAACATCTTAGCGTCGCGGCTGGCTATTAATATAAGCATTGAGCTCATCCACACTCGACGAAAACGAAAAACTATTGTTAACCATAAAGTAATTGCTGAGGTCGTAAGTTCTTCCATAAGCATATTTGGCAAAATCAAGTTTGGTATCTTCAAAGCTGAACAAGCCAATAATTTGAGTTACTTGATTTACTGTCATACAGTTACTATTAAAAACCTGCTGAGCTACCTGAAATTTATTTTCTTCGAACGACTGGCCATTAACCGTAGCCATAGCATTTGCAAAAGTTCCTTGGTCCATAGGCCAGGGACAACCAATCATGCCAGAATATCCCGGCATAATATAATGGCTGTTATTTTGAGTAATTACCGCTCCTCCAGACGTTGTGGTGGTAGTGGTGGTAGTTTGTTGAACCGTACCTCCGGTAGTGCCTAAGTTCATATTAAAATTAACACCCACTGATGGGTCGTTTACCGATACATTAACCGCAGCACCTGGAGTATTTACAGTACCCGAACCAAC
>JBKCHQ010000155.1:0-3201 GCA_046302715.1 Bacteroidia bacterium
CATCGGGGCCACCACCACCTGCAGCGCCCCACATTTTAATAAAAAGGGTGTCGACATCAGCTGGAACGGTCCATTGCTGAACCGAGCCTGTAAATTCATACACATCGCAGGTGGGTTCAAAAAAGCCCGAACAATCTTCAATAAAAACAGTGGTATCAACACTAAACGAGTAACATTCGTTGCTTATTGATGCAGATATGGTTACCGTGCCCGAATCGGCATAGGTGTAAGCAATGGCACTGCCGTTGAGGTTGCTGTTGGGCACTCCCATATTCCAGCTTATTGCGTCATCGTTTACCCCTGCAATTGATGCGTTCATCTCAAGCGTATTACAATCGTAATCGAGGCTTATGGGAGGTGCTGCAAAAGTACGATAAGGAACCCGAGCCGGCAGTCCGAGCAAACACAATCCATTTAGCGAAAGGGCATCGTTTACATAGCCACAGGTAAGACCTGCATTATTCGGAAAATTGATGGCAGCCAGTGAATTACCGGCAACGGCCACATAGAGTTTCCCGTTAGGCCCCTGCTCAATCTGAAAGGTAGGATCATCGGGAGGTGTACCAATTAAGGTATTGGATGCAGCAATTGCCGTAGCATTGTAAACGCTTAAATCGAGCTGATACACTGAAATAGTATTTGAAAAATAAAATTTACTGCCGTCGGGCGAAAAACAGCACCCGTATTTTCGAATGGGCAAAGAAGGAGTAGGATTAACCGTATTATCGGTAACATCTAACGAGATTGGGTTGGAAAGCTGACCCGTAGCGGCATTAAAATCAAAAAACTCAATGGTTGTTGATCCGTCAATCGGCATCCCAATACGCGTGCCTGCAGGATTTGCTTTCATTGAACCATAACCAGCAAATCGGTTGTTGAGATCGTTGAATGGAATGATGAGCTGAGAACCAACGGCACTCACCACAGGAGTTTGGCTCACCCCACAACCCGTTACCTTATACGCCAGAAATTCGTTGCTATTGATACGATGTGCAATTACCCAATAGCCACGGATGGCTTCGCTACGGATAACGGTTATTTTTTCGGTGAGCGAATCTGGGGTTAGCAATATGTTTTTATTGGCTGCCTCCACATCGCCCAGGCCGCCATTGAGGCTCATATCGACCACCGAATAATGTAAACCGGTATACGCATCAAACTCCAGTTCATCCATGGTAAAAATGAAATATTTATTCGGATTCTCCGGAAAGGGAACAATCACCGGACCCTGACACGACGACTTGAACAGTCCACCAATAAGTCCGGTTCCGTTGGGCATTGGCGCATTATTGGGACCCCAAACAGTGAGGCCATCCGAATAAAACAGCAAACTGCCGGTTTGGGGATTAGAAACTGTAGCGCATTGTTCTCCGCTGAACAAAAACGAATTGAGCGCGCCATTGGGTGTAGGACCGTTAAAATTGACGCGGCAGCCATTGCCGAAGGTCCAGTTGTTGTTTTGGAGTTGAGCAAAAACCCCATGGGTATGCAGAACAAAAACAAATAGTGCAAAATGAACGAAGAAGTTGGCCTTGTTTTTAGATGCGGCTGATTTGGAAATAATACACATGAACTTAAATTGAATAAAGGGTAAAAATAAGGCATTCAATTGTAAATATTCGGTTCGCAATTAGAAAAATTAACCGTGTAATTCTAAAATTAAATTTTAAATTTGCACGGTTAATTTAATACTCAATAATGATTAACAGGTTGGCATTAAATGAATTGATTGAATTGATGGAAGAATTTCCTGTAGTATGCATTGTAGGTCCGAGGCAAATTGGAAAAACAACACTTGCCAAAGAAATTTCGGGACTATTGGAAAAAGAAACCGTTTACCTCGATCTTGAAAATCCACGGGATGAAAACAAGCTTAGCGATCCGGTTTTGTTTTTCGAAGCAAATCAGGATAAGTGTGTAATCATTGACGAGGTGCAGCGCAACAAGCAAATTTTTCCTGTTTTGCGTTCAATGGTAGATCGACATCGCATTGCAGGAAGATTTATACTTTTAGGTTCGGCATCGCCCGAATTGATACGCGACAGTTCTGAATCGCTCGCAGGCCGTATATTTTATAAGGAGCTGAACGGATTAAGTTTGCTGGAAGTAAACAATACAACACTAGGAGAAACCGATTTACTTATACGAGGCGGATTTCCGAATTCTTTGCTGGCACGTTCTATCGGGGCGAGTTTGCGATGGCGCGAAGGGTTTATTCAAACTTACATCGAAAAAGATTTACCCTTACTGGGACTGCCGCTATCGCCGATGGAATCACGTAAGTTATTGCGAATGATTTCGTATCTGCAGGGACAATTGATTAACTACGCGACGCTTTCGAATGCACTCGGTGTAAGCTCGCCCAGCGTTAAGCGATACCTGTATTATTTACAAAACGCATTTCTGATTGACGTACTCGAACCCTACAGTGAAAATTTAGGAAAAAGACTTGTTAAGGCGCCCAAAGTATATCTGCGCGATACGGGTTTACTATGCGCCTTGCAAGGCATTTACTCGTATAACGACTTACTCGGGCATCCACTGGCCGGCGCCATTTGGGAAGGATTCGTAATTCAGCAAATCAAATCTGTGCTGCCCTTCGATACCCAAACGAACTTTTACCGAACAACGCATGGTGCCGAAATCGATTTGATTATCTCCTTTCCCAACCAAAAGAAAATTGGAGTTGAAGTAAAATTAAAAACCTCACCGGCATTAAGTCGCGGAAATCATGAAGCACTTAGCGCACTCAAACTTGATAGGCTATATTTGATAACACCGGGTAACGAAAACTACCCGTTGAAAGAGAATATTGAGGTTTGGGGTTTACATAGCTTTCTAACCTTGTTGCAAAAGCAAGAAAAAGAACGCTTCAATTAATTTTAACCGTGTAATTCTAATATTTAATTTTAGATTTACACGGTTAATTTATGCCTAATAATTACATATTAAACTTATATACAATGTATTGTAAATTATTATACTCAATTTTCACGTTGTTAATTTTATTTTGAAAATCTAACAAAATATCTCTACTCTAATCTGAAATAATTTATTCACTGCCGAACTTAACGAACCAAGTTCAAGAGTCCGGTTTTTGTCCATTCTTTTCCATCTAACTGGCGCACAGATAAATTGTACGCGTAAGCTCCGGTAGGTGCTTCCTCGCCTTTATAGGTTCCATCCCAGCAAACCGAGGCA
>JBKCHQ010000156.1:0-3189 GCA_046302715.1 Bacteroidia bacterium
CACTATAGGCAGGATCCGCTGAACCAAGGCCAACCTTCAACCAATCTGTCCAAGCCCCACTGCCAATTTTTATTTGAATATAATTGTTATCATCTTGCCAATATTCATCGAGACCCAAAAAACCTGTGTTATTGCTAAGCATTACAAAATCAACGCTCACTCCACCCACGCATGGATCTACTTCGGCAGTAAACCAGCTATTAGAGTAGGTTTGCGCCTTAACCTGGCCGGCAAAAAGCAGTAAAATGCCGGCAAACAGCATTACCCAATGCCGGGCTACTGCCGAAGATTTGTTTTGTTTTGATGATTTTAATGAGCGTGGTAAAATTTGCGCGTTCATAGAATTTTAGATTTTGCGCAAAAAAACAAACTCAAAATGTAAATTCTTAAAAAATGGGATGAAGGGCCGCAAAAATGGGATGAACGAAAAATTACGGCATCGTAAATTCCTCAGCCTTGGAAGGCACTTAAAATGCTAAATGGCTTTACAAGCGCTCAAGCTTAACAATTAAGGCATCGCGAAAAGTAGCAGAGATGTCTAACATATGCTCTTTAAGCAATACCTGTTTCTTCTCAACCGCAGTTACGCAATGCACATTAATAATGCACGACCTACTTATGCGGCAGAAAATGGCTTCGGGGATACGCCCCTGCATCTCGGCAATGGTAGAACGCGTGAGCACCGTTTTGCCGTTATCGAGAAAAAGCTGCACCTAATTATCGGCGCTCTGCATGTATAAGATTTCGGAAAATGCAATTTTATGAATGTCGTACCCGTCTTTTACAAGCAAGGAACTGGGTGTAAAAGTCTGTGCTTTTTTTTGCGCTTCAAAATTACTGATGGCTATTTCGATGGCGGCAAACAAATCGTTCTGGGTAAAGGGCTTCAGCAGATAGGCATTCGGATTGGTTTTTTTTGCCCGTACGATGGTGTCTTTGTCGCTGAAGGCACTCAAAAAAATGAGGGGCATCGCATAATGCTCCCGAATATATTCGGCCACTTGAATCCCATCCTTTTTGCCGGCAATGCGGATGTCTAAAATCACCAAATCGGGTTGTTCATTATGCAGCATCTCCAGAGCTTCGGCATAGTTCGAGGCAGGCTCGGTAGTTTCGTATCCCAATTTTAGAAGGCAATCCTGAATTACCGCCGCAATCACCATCTCGTCTTCAACAATGCCAATTTTAATTTGCTTCATCCGAACATGAAATTACGAATTTGTTTCGTCAGACTCGTCTGTAAATTTAAACTCTGTTCCGCACTCTTCGCATCGAAACAGCAACTTGCTTTTTTGGCCGAGGAGTGAGTCTACCAAACGATCTTTGAGGTGCTGCGGCATCGGCACAAGGTTACCCGAACACAAGGTGCATTCCTTTTGAGGTCCTTGTTCCTCGAAATCGGGGCTCTGCAGATCGATTAATTTCATTGGAAAGCAAAAAAACGATTATGCAACGACATTGTTAAAAAAATGGGATGAACCGCCTCTTTTTTGGGATGAAGGTATCGTGCTGATCTAAAGTCGGCCATTTACGTATCGCCCCGATTTTTCCAAGCCCTAAACGATAACACAAACCGGGCATTTTCGCCGTACCGGTATTGAATGTCTCCGCCTACCTGCTTCGCAAGGCCTTTAATTAGGCGCAGCCCCAAGGTCTCCGGATGGGTAAAATCGATGCCTGCAGGCAAGCCCGGCCCCGAATCAAAATAGCTCAATTCGTAGCGCCCTTCTTGAAGCTGTTTAACCGCAATATGCACACGAACCTGATCCTGATCTGTGCCGGCATATTTTAACGAGTTGGTGAGGAGTTCGTTTAAGATTAAGCCGAGGGGCATGGCGGTATCTACATCAAGAAGCAATTTCTCCATGTCTATTTGCAGTGCAATTTTGCGTTGGTACGAATCAAAAAGCTCCGAAATTTTCCGCGCCAGCTCGGTAAAAAACGGCTCAATGTCGACATGCACCAGATCTTCGTTCTGATACAAACTTTGGTGTAGCAGGGCAATGCTGTTTATTCTGCTTTGCCCTTCATTCAATACGGCAAGCAAATGCTCATCTCTGAGCGTATCTTTCTGCAGCTGCAGCAGCCCCGAAATGGTTTGCAGGTTATTGCGCACCCGGTGGTGAATTTCCTTAATCAGCAACTCGCGTTGTTCAATTACATTCTTCAAACTAGCTGTTCGGTTGAACACGGTTGTTTCGAGCATATGCTTGTTGCGGAGCAAACGTTTTTGTTTCAACTGAAAATACAGTACAATGCATCCCGCTAGCAAAAAGCCGCATAAAACAATAAACCAAGCTTTTAAATAAAAGGGTTTTAAAACCTGTATTGGGATTCGAATCTCGGTTGGATTCCACAACCCGTCTTCCAATTGTGCCTTAATAATGAGGGTTAAATTGCCATAAGGCAGGCCGCTTAGCAAAAGACTGTTCTGGTCGGAATATTGCCAATCGCTATTAACACCTTCAATTTTATAGGCATAACGATGTTTGCGATCTACAAAATCGAGCAATGAAAAAGCAATATTCAAATACGTATCGCCTACATCCATAACTAGGGTTGCGGCGTTTCGCATCAGCGGCATGCAATCGACAGTAGAATCTGCCTTTTCAGAATATTTTGTTAAGCGTGTAAGCTGAAAGGGGAAATCGATTACAGCTTCTTTCTGAGCGAAATCTTTGGGATAAAAAGCATTCAGACCTTCAATACCGCCAAAATAAAAGCGGCCGTCGGAAGCCACAAACGATGATGTGCTATTGAATTCGTTGTTTGTTAATCCATCTCTTGTTGTGAATATTCGTGTGCTAAAGTCGCGCAAATTAAATCGAACCAGGCCGTTGTAGGTGCTAATCCATAAACCGCCAAATGCATCGGCTTCGATGCGGCATAGCTGCTCCGAAGGCAGGCCATCGTACAGCCCAAATTGCTTAAAATTTAGCGCCTCAAGTGGTTTTTGAGCATTCCAGTTCCAACGAACCAGTCCGCCTTCGCGAAGTGCAAGCCACACCATGCCTTGCGCATCTTCGCATACATCCATAATGCCAGTATATGGTAAGCGGTTGGCTTTATTGCTTGCGTTACTTCCATAAAAACCAATTGTCTCGCCTTTATCATTGAGCAAGTAAATGCCATTTTCGGCCACTGCCACCAGACCGTGCGTTTGGGTGCGGATGAACCGCCGTACAAAGA
>JBKCHQ010000157.1:0-7649 GCA_046302715.1 Bacteroidia bacterium
CCGTTTTTCGGTCCATTCGGTTTAAACCGCCCCCGTAGGTTCCTACCCAGAAAAACCCCAGTTCGTCTTCGCAAATTGAAATAACGCTGTTATGCGACAAACTGCTGGTATCACCATTGATTTTCTTGTATGCTTTAAATGTGTTTTTAGCGCGATCAAATTCAACAATGCCGCCCCCAAGCGTTCCCGCCCATAAGCGGCCAAAACGGTCTTCGGTAATGCAATATATACTGTTGCTGATTTGGTTATCGGTTACCGATTTATCGGGGCGATGGAGTATAAAACTGCCCGAATCGGGGTTAAAAAGCAACAGTCCTTTGCGATTACCCGCCCAAAGATTTCCATCACGGCTCTGATACACCGTATTAATCTCGTTATTTGGAGAATTAGGGTTAAACGGATCAAAGCGGTAAATCACTTTTACTCTACCCAGGTTTTGATCGAACAATAAAAGGCCGTTGGAGCAGCCTACCCACATACGTTCTTTTTTATCGAAAAGAATGCATTTAATATCATTTGATGCAGCATTGGCGCCTACCGATTGAGCAGGATAATAGCGTGAATATTTGCGGCTTTGGGCTTCGTAACGGTTGAGGCCATCGCGCGTGCCTACCCAAAGTTTACCGTCAGCACTTTCGGCAAAACAAGTAACGTTATTGTTCGATAGACTGCCAAAATCCTCGGGGGCACGCTGTATTTTTTGAAAACGACCGCTTAGCTTGCTGTAGAGATTGATGCCCTCCGTTGTTACCAGCCAAACAAGGCCGCTGCGATCTTTAAATAAATGGGTTACATCATTGCTGAGGATGGAACTCGGTTTTGTAGGATCGTGGAATATTTGTTCAAACGTATTTTTAGCAGAATTAAAAATATTAACCCCTTCGTTGGTTGCAATCCAAACGGTACCGTCATCCTGCGGAGCAACATCATAAACCGTATTGCTGCTTAACGCATCTTTTCTGCCGGGAATATTTTGGAATGAAGTAAAGCGACCTGTTTTTCGATCAAGCATTTTGAGGCCATCGTCAAAAGTTCCGAGCCAAATATTCCCATTTGCATCTTCGTTAATGCAGGTAACGTTTAAGGAAGGAGTGTTGGTATCGTCGGTTTTAATTTGTGTAAACCTCAGGCTTTCGGTTTCTAACTTATTAAGGCCACGTCGGGTTCCAAGCCAGATATCGCCCTTAGAATCTTCATACAATACGTTAATGTAATTGCTCGAAACGGTACTCGCGTCTGTGCTCGAAGCAGCAAATGACTTAAACTTGCCCGTTTGTGGTGTAAAAAGATCAACCCCACCGCCGAAAGTCCCCACCCAAATTCTTCCTTGACGGTCTTCCGTTATTGCCCTAACATCATTATTGGATAGGGTATGGATGTTTCGGGGATCGTGCCGGTAACGGGTAAAAATCCCCGTTTTGGGATTATAGCTGTTGAGTCCGCCCCAAGTCCCAATCCAAATCACACCGTTTTTAGCGGCATACACTGCATTTACTGAGTTGTGCGACAAACTATTGGTTTCGCGTGGATCGTGTTTAAATTGTTTTACCGAAAAACCATCGAAGCGAAAGAGGCCGTTGCTGGTGCCAAACCAGATGTATCCTTCTACATCTTGTGCATGCGATGTAATATTGCTTTGAAACATCCATTTATGCGTCGAAATACGTTCGAACACATAATTTAGGTTTTGCGAATATCCCTGAATGGCAGCCAGCAGGGCAACCAGAAAAAAGAGAAATGTTGGTTTAAGCCTCATCGGTAGAAGCAGCAAGTTAATAAGATTGTAGGTTACGGAACCCTGCGTTAAAAGTTTTTTATGCAATGACACAATAAGGTAAAAAGGGTGCCGTTATTTCATCATAAAAACGCCTATGAATACAACTCCTACTTTTAATGATTTAATCCACGCTCTCTTTAACGACGATCTTGACCAATATGCGCATGCTGACGATTTTGGTTCTGATCCAAGTGAAAAAACAGTAGAACGTCTGCTTAATTTTTCGAAAGCGTTAGGGATTAAAAAGACTTCGATCGAAGGTCTTTCGGTCGAAACGGTGCTTAATTAAGCTGTTGTTTTTTCGGATCCCGGTCTTTGCACAAAGGTCGGGATTTTTTATTGGAATAAAATGATAACGTGCTACGGTTTGAGTCCGTCAAAAATTTGAACGTATTTTGTTCTCCATGAAAACCGAAGAACGCTATCGTTTTGTAATTAACTATTTCAAAGACCATCATCCTAATGCTGAAACCGAACTTCAGTACAGCTCGCCTTTTGAGCTGCTGGTTGCGGTAATATTATCGGCTCAGTGCACCGATAAGCGGGTAAATATGATTACACCGGCTTTGTTTTCGAGGTTTCCGGATGCCGAAACACTTTCTGAGGCCTCGGTGGATGAGGTTTTTAATTACATACGCTCTATATCATATCCCAACAACAAAGCAAAGCACCTGGTAGGGATGGCAAAGATGCTCTTGACGGATTTTAATGGAGTGATTCCTGAAAAAGTAGCAGAACTTGAAAAGCTGCCGGGTGTAGGTCGTAAAACGGCAAATGTAATTGCCTCGGTGGTCTTTAATCAACCTGCGATGGCAGTTGATACACATGTTTTTAGGGTGTCGGCCCGACTTGGCTTAACAAAAAAGGCACGTAATCCTAAACACGCAGAAGAGCAACTGGTTAAATATATTCCAAAGGAGTTGATAGCCGTGGCGCATCACTGGCTCATTTTACATGGGCGCTACGTTTGCAAAGCCCGCAAGCCCGAATGCACACCCTGCGGCCTGAAAGAGATGTGTATGTACTATATGAACGCGCAAAAAAATCGACAAAAATTGCTGCCTCATAGCAAAACAAAAGGTAAATCAGGCGTGTTTTGTTGAGAAAGAAACCTCATCATATATGTCAACATTAAAAAAAGGCGATAAAGCGCCAGATTTTTCGTCGGAAGATCAAAACGGTAAAAAAGTTTCATTGGCCGACTACAGCGGTAAAAAGTTGGTTCTGTATTTTTATCCTAAGGACGATACGCCCGGTTGTACAGCACAGGCTTGTAATTTAAGAGACCATTACGATGCCTTAATAAAAAAGGGCTATCATATTTTGGGGGTGAGCCCCGACAGTGGAAAATCGCACCTCAAGTTTATTGCGAAATATAACCTCCCCTTTGATTTATTGGCAGATACCGACCATTCACTGGCGCAGAAATTCGGAGTTTACGGACTTAAAAAATTTATGGGACGCGAATATATGGGGATTAACCGAACGACATTTTTAATTGACGAGAATGGCGTCATAAACGAGGTTATATCGAAAGTGGATACCAAGGCGCATTCTGCCCAAATTCTTTAGACATCTACTTTATACGCATATTTTCAACCAAATGATTGTTTAAAAATTAGTTTTTAACAATTGTTTTGGGCATTAATTTTTTGACGTATTTTGTGGCATGTTTAAAATTTAACCTTCTTTAATTTCAATTTATGAATACGGACAAACTCAAAGCGCTACAGGTAATCATTGATAAAATTGACAAGACATATGGCAAAGGCACCATTATGAAAATGGGCGATCAGGCGGTAGAGCCTACCGATGTAATTTCATCCGGTTCGGTTACGCTTGACCTTGCCTTAGGAGTTCAGGGATATCCCAAGGGGCGTATCATTGAAATTTACGGTCCGGAATCTTCGGGTAAAACAACTCTGGCCATACATGCCATTGCTCAAAGTCAGAAAGCGGGAGGAATCGCCGCAATCATTGATGCCGAACATGCCTTCGATCGTTACTATGCCGAAAAACTGGGTGTTGACGTGGAAAATTTGCTTATCTCTCAGCCCGATAACGGGGAGCAAGCGCTAGAAATTGCTGATAATCTTATTCGTTCGGGAGCTATTGATATTATTGTGATTGACTCTGTGGCAGCACTTACACCCAAGAGCGAAATAGAGGGCGAAATGGGCGATTCAAAAATGGGATTACAAGCACGCCTTATGTCGCAGGCATTACGTAAGCTTACGGCCACCATTAGCAGAACAGGCTGCACCTGCATCTTTATTAACCAGCTGCGTGAAAAAATCGGCGTTATGTTTGGCAACCCCGAAACTACTACCGGTGGTAATGCGCTTAAGTTTTATGCTTCCATCCGTTTAGACATTCGTCGTATTGGGCAGATTAAAGATGGTGAATCGGTGGTGGGTAACCGCACCCGTGTTAAAGTGGTGAAGAATAAAGTGGCACCTCCTTTCCGTACTGCTGAATTCGACATTATTTACGGTGAAGGCATTTCGCGAATTGGCGAGTTGATTGATTTGGGCGTTGAGCACAACATCGTTAAGAAGAGCGGATCTTGGTTCAGCTTCGAAGATACCAAGCTGGGACAAGGCCGCGATGCGGTGAAGCAGCTTCTTCTTGATAACCCTGAACTGGCCGAGCAAATCGAATCACGTATTATAGATGCGGTTAAAGGCGCGGTTTTGGCGTAATCCAGTCGTTCGGTTAGTAAACACAAACTTACCTTCTAAAAAGTCTCTGCTTGTCGGGGGCTTTTTTGTTTGTTTATAGTTGCATGTTATACCTTCGCGCATACGTTTAAAAGGCCACGTTAAACGTTCGATTCAAAAAATTACAATTTCTTTGCCTATCGCAATTACCCCGAAACTACTAAAATGACCAGAGTCCAAACGCTAGTATTGTTTTTATCAGTTTTACTTTTTCTAATGTATGCCTGCGGTGGAAACACCTATAATCTTAAAAGCTTGGAAGGCATGAACGCTGCAATTGAGGCAAACCCCACCGACACGGCCGCTCGTTTTGCCCGTGCACGGTATTACCAAACCAAAGGAAAAACCGATTCGGCGCTTGCCGATATACAGGTACTGCTCAAAACAGATTCTACTAATGTGCATTATTTCCTCACCGCGGCCGATCTTTATTTGATGTCGAACAAAACGCGTTATACCCGTCAAGCCCTATTGCGCGCCGTTAGCCTCAACAGCGAAATGGTAGAGCCTCACATGAAGCTGGCCGAATTGTATCTATACGTGCAAATGCGTCAAGAAGCCATTAATGAGCTTAATGAGGTGCTTAAACGCAATGTTAAAAACCCCAAAGCCTATTATCTGAAAGGCATGATATACAAAGAGAGTGGCGATACAAGCCTTGCTATTTCATCATTTTTAACCACTACCGAACAAGATAAAAACTATGCGTTAGCCTATGAACAGCTCGGTTTAATTTATGCAGGCCGAGGCGACAAGCGCTGTGTAGATTTTTATCAAAACGCTTTGCGCATCAACCCCTCGAATTCGCTTACCCGTTATAATTTGGGATATTTTTATCAATTGCAGGCAGACACTGCAAGTGCACTTAAAGAATACAGAGAAATTACCCGACTAGACCCTCGGTTTCCTTATGCGCCCTACAATATTGGCTTTATAATTTTTGAAGAACAAGGCAATCCGAAAGCGGCACTTCCTTATTTTTTACAAGCCATGTCGGCTAAACCCGACTATTTTGAAGCAGTGTACATGTCGGGGTTTTGCAATGAAAAACTGGGAAATCCAGAACTGGCCATTCGCGATTACGAGCAGGCCCTAAAGATAAATCCCGACTACGAACTTGCTCAAACGGCACTGGCGCGTTTGAAAAAGTAAGGCAGAATTTTCTTGCATCGGCATCACGCCGCACCTATCTTTACCGCATGCCATCGCTCACGCTGCCTATAATCATTGCCACATCGGCTTTTTCAATTCTTGCCTTTAGCAAGACCGAGCTCATGGCGCGCTACCAATTTAATGCGTATATGATTCATAAGCGCCGCCAATGGTATCGTTTCTTTTCGCATGCCTTATTGCATGCCGATTGGATGCATTTAATCATTAATATGGTGGTGCTGTTCTCCTTCGGAGCGAGTACCGAATATCATTTTAATGGCTACCTAAAAAACTCAGGCACTTTGGCATATCTGGGCCTTTATGTTTCATCGGTATTCGTATCCTCATTAAGTACGTATTTCAAGCATAAAAACAATCCATCCTATAATGCAGTAGGTGCAAGCGGAGCTGTTTCCGCAGTACTTTTTGCGCATGTGCTCTTTTCGCCTTTTAGCAAGGTGTATCTATACGGCTTGTTGCCGCTCTCCTCTTTACTTTGGGCAGTGCTGTATGTAGCTTACAGTGTTTGGAGCAGCCGTAATGCCTCCGACAATGTAAATCACGATGCCCACCTTTGGGGCGGATTATATGGCGTACTTTATTGTATTGTGGTATGTCCGGGGGCTTTATCGTCATTTTTATTTCAATTAGAGCATCTCCGATGAGCAAGGCCGTTTTTTTCGATCGCGATGGCATTGTTAACCGTGAATTGGGCGACTACATCAAGCAGTTTCACGAATTCGAAATTCACGAGCCGGTGCTGCCTTTTCTGGCAGAATTAAAATCGAGAAACTATCTCACCATCATCATTACCAATCAAGGCGGAATTGCTAAAGGGCTTTACGACCATGCGTTGGTGGATGCATGTACCGAATATCTGCAAAATTACCTACGCCCATTGAATTTAGGCTTTGATGCCGTTTACTATTGTCCTCATCATCCGCAGTTTGGCGCCTGCCTTTGTCGTAAACCTTCGGGCTTGCTCATTGAAAAAGCCATAGCCCGTTTTAAACTCGATCCCCATAAGTGTTTTATGGTAGGCGACAAAGAGCGCGATGTTTTGGCGGCCGAAGCAGCAGGCATAAAAGGTTATTTACTTCCCCCCAACCCCAGTACCGAAGCGCTTTTACAATGTCTGAGCTATTAGAATTTCCGCTCATTAATGTTGATGGTGACCTAAAGCCAATAGCGGAAGGCGTTTTGCCGTTCAGCAACCGTTCATTCTTATACGGTGATGGGCTTTTTGAGAGCGTACGCATCAGCCAATCGCAAGCGCTATTTCTTGCCGACCATTTTGATCGCCTATGGCATGGAGCTGAATTTTTGGGCCTTCGCATGTCCAAAAGCCAGGACATGCTTCGAGACGAATTGACAGCATTTATCGAAGCCAATAAAATAGACGAGGGCAGAGTGCGTATAACCTTTTTTCGCAAGGGGGGAGGATTTTACTGTCCTGAGAATGACGAGGCCGGCTATCTTATAAACGCTATCGCATTAACCAATCAAGCTTTTCGATTTAACGAAAAAGGCCTACATATTGGCATACATCCTTCGCTTAGAAAAGCGCTTTCGCCGCTTTCAGAAATAAAAAGCACCTCAGCATTGCAATACGTTATTGCTGCCCGCTATGGTAAAAGCCAAGGGTGGGACGACACCGTACTTTTAAACGAGGCGGGTAATTTATGCGAAACGGCCAGCTCAAACCTCTTTATAATTTTACCAGGCAAAAAACTGGTTACGCCCCAATTAGGCGAAGGATTGCTACCGGGAGTGTTTCGAAAAAACCTCTTGCAATGCCTAAAGGAGTATTCCATAGAGGTCTCTGAAACCACACTTACACCCGATGTTTTATTGCAAGCAGAGGAGGTGTTTACCTGCAATTCGATTAAAGGAATTCAATGGGTAATGTCTTACGGTAAAAGAAGATATTTTGCCGCATTTACGCGAACACTCTCTCAGAAAATGAATGAATGGACGCAACAAAAAAGTGTACTATAAAT
>JBKCHQ010000158.1:0-18279 GCA_046302715.1 Bacteroidia bacterium
TTCGGCAAATGCCGACTCGCTTTGCCAAGGTGAAACATTAACAGTAAACGCGCAAACCAGTGGTACCGTGTCGTGGGAAGCTGATTTTGATCTTACCAATATTGACAACCTTAACATTATCGGCACTCCCTCTGTTTCGGGATGGATTGCAGCAAATGCTACAGCTGTAGGATCATGCCCCGCAAGGGATAGTTTGGAAATCATCGTTTTGGAATTGCCTCAGGTAAATGCCGGCGCTAACCTGCAAACCTGTGCGGGTGTTGCCGTGCAACTTAACGGTAGCGCATCAGGCAATTTTGCATGGATTGCAAATCCTACTTTAAGTGCAACCGATGTATTAAATCCTACGGTTAATACGTTGACTGATGCTGTTTACTACCTCCAGGCCAGCACCCCGTTTGGATGCATCGCCAGCGACTCGGTACAGGTTGAAATTAGTGGTTCGGTACAGGCCGATGCAGGCAACGATACTACCATTTGCAGCGGCACATTGCTTACGTTAAATGCCTCTGGAGGCAACACCTACAGCTGGAACAACGCTATGTTATTGAACGATTCGGGCATTGCAAATCCAGTTGCAACTATTACCAATAATACCGAATTTGTCGTTTCTGTTAGTTTAAACGGAGCTTGCGAAGCAACCGATACCGTTCGTGTAAACGTTTTTGAAATAACTATTCCCAGCTTGAGCGAAGGCGGTATTGCTTGCGGCGCACCGGGAATTGAACTGGGCATAACGGGTGTAGCTTCAGCTCAATGGAACCCAAGTCTTGGTGTTCTCGATCCTAACGCATTAAGCACCTTTGCTAATCCGAACGATTCTACATTTTACACCGCAAATTATATCGATTTCAATGGTTGCAACGGAGTAAGTAGCCCTATTTTAGTAGTGCCGGGCGAAAGTGCGCAAAGTGGCTTTAGCTGGGAACAGATTTCGAATTTTGTGGTTGTTTTTGAAAGTACAAACGCCCAACCAGGTCAAACCGTAAGCTGGCTCATCAATAATCAAGTAATTACAGGCGATTCGGTAGCGTTTAATTTTCCTTTTGAAAGCGAATGGACCGTTACGCAAATTGTAGAAAACACTTGTGGAAGCGATACGTTGACCGAACTTATCGAAGTGGTTAAGCTTGCCGGTTATGATGCTTTAGGGGTACAACCGCTCGAAATATTCCCGAATCCGGCCGTTAATTTCGTTAAAATTATCCTTTCAGATCAGGCGGAGGACGCTTCAAACCTCACTGTATATTCGTCTACGGGTGCAGTGGTTGCAGTATTGGAGCAATTACCATCAGAAAGCATTGTACTGCCTGTAGAAAACTGGGATTCGGGCGTTTACGAAATTCGATATACTTCCCGCAATACCATTAAATCGGCAAGATTTATCAAGCAATGAGGCTTCGAAATACATACGTAAACCTAGTGGCAATAGCCGCCGTTTTGCTGATTTGGACGGGATGTGTTGAGAAGCGTGAATTAAAAACACAAACGGTGGTAGTACATATGCTAGCCGAACCTAATGGCTTGCATCCGGTAAACAACAACGATGGCTATCAAAACATGATCATGCAATGCACCCAGAAAAAACTGGTGCAGCTCGATATTGCAAACAACGAACTTATTCCTGATGCCCTGGAAAAACTGCCCGAAATTCTGCCCGACTCACTGACGTACCGCTGCGAGCTGCGCAAAAATATGCGTTGGGATAATGGAAAAACAGTTACCGTTGATGATGCCATTTTTAGTATTAAAGCCATTATCTGTCCGGGGGTAAATGCTGCGGGCATTAAATCCATTTTTGATAACGTGGCCTCGGTCGAAAAAGACGCAAAAAATCCTAATGCCTTTATGGTTAGGATGAAGGAAAAATACTTTGACAACCGAACGCTTTTTTCATTCGTTATTTTGCTTCAGGAAGATTTTTGGGATGCGTCTAAAGCTTTACGTCCGTTTACGGTGGCAGCCCTTAAAAGTCCCACCGATACCCATCAACTTAAACCCTTAAAAAGCTTCACCGAAGCATTTAACCATCCCGATAAAGCCAGAGAAGTAAAACAACTGGATGGTTTAGGGCCCTACAAAGTAGTGGCTTGGGAGAACGGCCAATCCATCAGCCTTGAGAAAAAAGCCAATTGGTGGGGCGATTCAAGTAATCGTCCGGGCGACCAAAATAACCCCGATCGTATTATTTTTAAAGTTATTCGCGATATGGAGGCGCTCATTCTGGCCTTAAAGCGCGAAGAAGTAGATTTCACTTCCGAACTTTCTGCTGAAGCTCTGGAGCGCCTGCAAAAGGATGATAAATTTTCAAAAACGTATAGTCATAACGTATTACAGTCATTTAGTTACACCTACATGGGCCTGAACATGAAACCCGGTTCGGGGCGCATCCCCTACTTTACGGACAAAAAACTGCGAAAAGCCATGGCCTGTATGATGCCGGTGGATGAAATTATAGCCGTGGTAGCGCGCGGAAAAGCTACGCCCATTGATGGTTTCATTTTACCTGCGCAGAAAGAATATCAAGCGCATCCCATTAAACAAAAACAGGATGAAGAAAAGGCCGCCCAATGGCTGGACGAGGCCGGCTGGACCGATAGCAACAACGATGGAATTCGCGATAAAGTAATCGGTGGTAAGCGAGTGCCCCTTTCGATTAGCGTTTCGTATATGATATCGCCGGTTACCGAAGATTTGGTGCGTATCATTAAGAACGCCTTTTTCAGAAAAGGTGTGGAAATACGTCCAAACGGACTTGAATTTTCGGCCTTTTATGAACAGGCTTATGCCCATAATTTTGATGCTATGTTGGGAGCATGGTCATCTTCTTCATTAGCCGAGGATCCGAGACAAATATGGCATTCAGAAAGCTGGAGTGCCGATGGGAGCAACTTTGTAGGTTTTTCGAATGCACAATGCGACTCGCTCATCGAACGTGCCAACGCCGAGATGAATCCCTTGGCAAGGAAAAGCATAATGAATGCCTTGCAAAGTTTTGTGCAAGAAGAGCAACCCTACGTTTTCCTCTACAATGCCACAAAAAAGGTAGCCCTGCATAAACGGTTTGGTGCGGTTAAATTGTGTAGCGAACGTCCACATATTTGGATCGGAAGCCTCTCCGTAAAGCAACCTTAGCCGTTATGGGGCGCTATCTTCTAAAACGTATATTGGGATTTATTCCTGGTCTTTTTGTTGTTGCGCTCCTTGCCTTTGTTATAGGGCGTATAGCACCCGGTAATCCTGCAGCAACCTCTAATCCCTATCAAAATTACGAGTCGGCGAATAGCCTCGATAACCATTATGTATCGCAAAAGGTTATTGAAGCTTCGGGCTTACGTTTGCCGGTTTTTTACTTCAGTTTGGAAAGTGCTGCCGATGCCGACACCTTATACCGCATAGCCGATATAGAGCAGCGTCAATTGCTATCGCACATGTGTCGAGTAACGGGAAAACCCGATGCCACATTAATTTGGTTTCATAAATTATTAAAAACCGATACCCTGCTTCGCAATTATAAACCCCAAGCGCAACTTGTAAATCCTAAATTATTCGAAGAAAGAGTCAACAAAATTAAGTATCTAAATCATCAGCTTAGTCGCTATGCAACGGTAGATCAGAGGCAAGAACGAGCCGATACACTTTTGGAATTATTGCAGATTGTGCCGGGCATGCAATCGATTAAAACCTCGTTTGAACAAAGCGAACACGCATTAAAAGTGATGATGAGCCAACGTAATGCTTGGTTGCAGTGGCTCCCCGTTGTGCGCTTCCACGGAGCCTCCAACCAATATCACGTGTGGCTGTTTGGCTCGGGAAATCACAGTAAGGGCATTCTTAGGGGCGATTTTGGCTATTCGCTGCGCGACGGACAGGCCATTGGGCCACGCATTGCCGAAAAAATGCTGCGCACGTTGGCATTGATGGCGCCTGCCGTATTGCTCACCTGGCTGCTGGGCATGTATCTAGGCTTTACTGCAGCAAAGTTTCGCCATAAAATAACCGACCGATTGATTGAAGGAATAAGTACCGCATTTTGGTCGCTGCCGCTTTTCTTTATCGCAACCTGTTTACTGATGCTTTTTGCGAATCCCGATGTTTTGGATTGGTTTCCAACAAGTGGCATACGTAACGAACTCATTTATGAAGTGCAATGGCCCTGGTACAAAAAAGCGCTCCACAGTTTGCCCTATTTGATATTGCCGGTTTGTGCTTACACCCTGGCTTCGCTGGCCCTGATTGTAAGGCAAACCCGAAACGGTATGATGGCTGAATTGGACAAAGATTATGTTCAGGCGGCCCGCATCCGCGGTGTACCTGAAAGCAGAATACTAAAACATTATGCCCTGCGAAACGCATTACTTCCCCTTGCCGCGATGCTCGGACGATACGTACCTGTGCTTTTGGGTGGTTCGGTGGTGCTTGAAACCGTTTTCAACATACCCGGCTTGGGACTCGAGACCTACGAAAGTATTCTTAGTAAAGACTATCCGACTATTGTAGCTTTATTTACCATTTATGGATTTTTAACGATGCTAGGTTACCTTATATCTGATGTGTTGAGCGCTGCCGTTAATCCACGAATAAACCTTGTAGAAAAGTCTGCATGAAAGTGTTTTTCGAAAATATAAAATGTAAAATAGGCTTTATACTACCTACACGGAATAAGTTGCCCCGACGTTGGTCGGTTTTATTAAAAGCATTGATTTTAATTAGTCTTTCGGCCAATCTCATTGCAACACGACATCCCTTGGTAATGGTCTACAAGGATAATCTTTGGTTTCCTGCATTTAGCAGCCTTATTTTTTCTAATCGGGTAGAAGAAATTGCCGATAAAAACGGCCATATAGAAACTATCGAGTTTGAACATATTGATTGGAAATCCTTGCAAAGCAGTTTTGTGATTTGGGCGCCTATACCTTGGTCGGCGAATATACCCGACTCTGAAAATCGCAATTTTAAATCGCCCTTTGAGCGCCACATGGATGGTAACTCAGCGTCGAAAGATGCCGCACTTCCCCATTTTTTTAGACATCACTTTGGTACAGATGCGCTTGGAAATGATGTTTTGGCAGGTCTGATCCATGGTTTTGGCAACTCCGTGTTTATTGCAGTATGTTCAACCCTACTAGCGCTTTTTATAGGTATAGCCTTGGGCTTAACCTCTGGCTACTGGGGTAATTACGCTTTGAGCATGCCTTTAGGAAGTATTGTTGCAGCGGCTATTGGTATTATTCTGGGATTTTTTTGGGCCTTTCAAATGCGTATTGCTGCCTTAACAGAGGCAGCCAATGAGGGTTACGTTGCACTATCGTTATCCGCATTGTGGAGTGTCATTATATTCGTTCTTACGTTAGGGATATGTCTTGTATTGGGAAAACATCTTTCGAAATTGCAACTGTTTGACAAGCGAATTACCCTAGCATTTGATGGAGCGGTTCAACGTTTTACCGAAACATTTAATTCCCTGCCCAAACTATTGCTTATACTCACCATATCGGCGGCATTTGATGCTAAAAACATAATGCTACTTATTCTTATTTTAGGGGGACTACAGTGGACCGGTATTGCACGTCTGGTGAGGATTGAAACGATGAAACTTCGTAAAATGCCGTTTGTTGAAGCCGCAATTTTACAAGGCTACTCGACCTCCAGAATTTTGTTGGTGCATGTGTTACCCTCAATAATTGGCGTGGTGTTCGTAGAGGCCACCTTTTTATTTGCCGGCAGCGTGCTCATCGAAAGCAGTTTATCATTTCTGGGATTGGGTCTACCCGATTCAAGCTATACCCTGGGCACCTTACTTAAAAACGGAAGAAATCATCCTACGGCATGGTGGATGACGATATTTCCGGGTGTGATGATTTTTATCCTCACCTGGACGGCCAATAGTCTTGGTAAATGGCTCCAATCCAATTATACTAATGGAGCTGATACGTATCAAAACCGATAATTTCCCCGCTAGAACGATGCGTTTTGAGGAGGATAAGCTGCCACTGATTTAAATTTCCAGATATGGCTTTTGTGGACAATTTACACACCTCATTTTGAGCTAATATAGCCGCAAAAACAGCATTTACATCATAACGCATTGCCCCGCTGTTTTCGCCCGAAAGAATGTGTTGGCGATCTTCTTTTTTTACCAATATACTTAGTACTTCTACCTCTGAAAACAAGGCAAATGCATCATTAAACGATGAGGTGATCACAAGGCTATCATCTTCTACTACTACATGTGTATTATTTATGATTGGAAATTCACGTTTGGTTGAGGTTTTAGACACCCTCAGAAGCGAATCTATAACAGATAATTTGGCAGCAGGAAAGGCAAATGCACCGTCCAAAACCATTACTGGCGTATACAAGCCATCCACCAATCCCCGATTCTTGTAATGTAGCAATCGTTGTCTGTTAAACTCCGAATTGAGCGAATCGGTAAAGCCGTCAGATGCTTCAAAATCTACATGGTAGGTCAACTGCAGAATGCCGTTTTTTTCAAAATAGCCTTCATCATGCAAACGCTTTATCTTTCTATTGGCCAAAATACATGAAGCGCAACCATCATACGTAAACAGTTCAAGTACATGAAGATATTGAGCGCTTGCAGCAACTGTATTCAACAGGATATAAACAAAGTATGCCGTTATGCGTTTCACAATAACAAATTAACACATACTAGGAATTAAATAAACTGTGCCTTCAATTATTCTTCTCTTTTTTATGAGCCTTTTGACGAATACACTGCCTGAAATTGAGGTTCAAACTACATCCATTCAGATAGAAATAACCGGTGTTCGAAATGCTAACGGTCATATTCTTATTGCACTTTTTTCCAACGAGAAGGGTTTTCCGGATAAGTCAGACAAAGCCTTTAAAAAATTGCGCATTCCCGCTCAAAAAGGTACGGTAAAAGGCACCTTTACTGCAGTGCCCGCAGGTACCTACGCATATGGTGTTATACACGACGAAAACGATAATCAAAAATTAGATACCGGATTTTTTGGAATCCCTAAAGAAGGCTTTGTATTTTCTAGAAATGCTATGGGAACGGTGGGGCCACCTTCATTTAGTGACGCTGCCTTCAAGGTTGAAAACGCATCCATCACCCATTCGCTAAAAATTAGCTATTGGTAACTAATTGTATTTAGGGAAAAATTCAATAGTTTTACCCTATGAAAAACGCTTACATCTTAGTGCTTGCATTATGTATTTCGCAAGCATCCATCGCTCAAATTGATCAGGCTGATTTACCACAAGAAGGCATGACCATAGACATGACTGACGCCGGAAATGCCTCGGTTGAAGATAATCAAACAGGCAACAATCAAACTTGGGATTTTAGCGCTCTTGGAGATAACGGAATTATTCCCGATCAGTTTACCAGCGTTGGTGAGGCTAATTTCACCTTTCTGTTTGCCTTCGGTTCAAACTCATCAAATCCCGCCGACTTTGCTATGCCCGGCGAAATTCCCATTCCTGCTGTAGCCCTAGATCTTTTAGGTTCGGTGGCAGGATTTACAATTGACGAAAGTTTTAACTTTTTTAGACGTGAACCATCAGGGCTGTATCAAGCAGGGTTTGGTATTACCACCAGCGGATTTGGCTTGCCTATCCCCTATTCTGCACCCGACGAAATTATTCCCATTCCGTTGGAACTAAACCGTCAAACCAGCAGCAATTACACATTTAATGTTGAGATCCCCGGTCTTGGAACCTGGGCCTGCACGGCCACACGTGAAAATATAGTAGATGGAAACGGTACATTACTGCTACCTAATGCTTCATATGAGAATGTTTATCGTGTAAAATCAGTATTAAATTCGGATAATACCATCACAGTAGCTGCAGACGTATTGCCTATTCCCATTCCGGGCGGATTAGAAATTCCCTTTCCGCGAAACGAAACCAAATACATGTATTTTGTTGAAGGAACAGGTTGGCCTGTGCTCGAAGTAAAATCAGGTTTGTTGGGCAGCTCCGCAAAATACCGCAGCAACCCGGTTGATTTTACGGCTATGGAAGAATTAAGTGTAGCATCAGCCGAGCTTTTCCCCAATCCGGCCAGCGATTTTACACAAATTCGCTACGAGAAAAAACCTGCACAATCGCTCGTGATTGAACTAAGCGATTTAAACGGCAAATTGTTGTTTCAAAAATCAGTTAATATTTCAGGAACTACAGCTATTGAAACAATTCCGGTTAAGGACTTGGAACTAACCAATGGTTTGTACCAAGTGCGTTTAATAAGCGACAATACAACACCTGTAGTGCGCAAACTGGTAGTGCAAAACTGATTAAACCCCAATTATGCAATAGAATTGCACCATGTGCCACAAGGGCCGAATGAATCTACGATTCTTCGGGATAAACCCAAATGCTACCCGACAGGTCTACTGCACTAAATCATTAGCGCATTTCATTTCTAATGCTCAATCCGGATTAAATTCACAAGTAAATTAATTGCAAAACTGAGGAGTTTCCGTGTTCGGCTTTGCTTTTCAATGCGTCATCAGCCCATCATTTTTATAGCTAAACTTACACTTTAAACGCTGGCTTTTTTCAATTAAATAAGCTATCGAAATTGAATTAAAAGCCCAATAAAAACGGCACAAATGATTCTTTATAATTTAATTTCAGCGCTAAAATTATCGTCTTTATACCTTGAATATAACATCCTAATTGGGGATAACCCCATAATAATAACGGATGTTCTAAACCTTGAATTCACTATTTTCGTAAGGTGTTGAGCGCACGCATGCACGTGCGACGAAGCATCCAACTATGGCAAAAATTTTAGCTGCCTTATTGTTTATTTTGATCCTAAATACGGGCCTTTTCGCCACGGATAGAAATCAGTTAAGGTTCGAACAAAACAAAGGACAGCTACCATCACAAGTGCTTTTCAAAACCGATCTTTCCGGAGCAGCTTGCTTCGTCGAAAAAAATGCACTTACATGGAATCTCGTATCGCAGGATGCGGATGGGCACCACCATCAACACGCTACAACGCAGGTTAAAGGGCACGCTTTTCGCCTCGAATTGATTGGCGCCTCGCATGGGGCGAGTGTACATGCAAACAACGAATTAGAAGGTTATTCGAACTATTACACCGGTAAAAATGGCCGTTCCTGGGCCACTCATGTTAAAGCATTTGCCGAAATAACTGAAACGCAAGTTTACACGGGTATTGATTGGAGAATTTACTCGGGCAGCAAAGGACTTAAATACGACTTTATAGTGCAGCCCGGCAGCTCGGCCGCTTCAATTAAAATGCAATACAGAGGGCTTTCCAAAATTGCACTCAAAAAAGGCCAACTCATTCTACATACCTCGGTAGGAACCATCGAGGAAGAGGCTCCTGTGGCCTGGCAAATCATTGACGGCAAAAAATATCCCATTGAATGTGCCTTTGTGCTGAACAATGAAACCATCGGCTTTAAGCTTGGGAGCTACGATACCAACTACGAACTCATCATTGACCCTCAATTGGTATTTGGCACTTTTAGTGGCTCGCAGGCCGATAATTGGGGATTTACAGCCACCTATGATCAAGCCGGTAATACCTATTCGGCAGGTGTGGTATTTGGAATTGGCTATCCTAGCACCTTGGGGGCGTGGCAGCAGAATTTTGCCAATGGTAGCGGCACCCGACCCTGTGATATCGGGATAATTAAATATTCGGCCTCTGGCCAAAGGCTTTATGCAACATATTTGGGCGGATCGGGCAACGAAATTCCCCAAAGCATGATCGTAAGTTCGTCGAACGAATTGTTTCTATTGGGAACTACCGGATCAAACGATTTTGCTACCACAAACGGAGCCTATTCACGGACATTTAAAGGTGGTCCATCCATTTCTATTTTGCGTAATGGTATTGCCTTTCCGCAAGGCACAGACCTTTTTGTATCGCGCTTTAGCGAAAACGGCACCCAGCTATTATCTTCCACTTTTGTGGGTGGCACTGCCAATGACGGTTTAAATACCGCATCGCAGTTAAAGTATAATTATGCCGATGATGCACGGGGCGGCATTGCTATCGACAATGCCAATAATGTGTTGGTGGCAGTATCCACTGTTTCGGAGGATTTTCCTACCAATGCCAACAGTTTTCAGCCCGCATACGGTGGCGGCAGTCAAGATGGCATCCTTTTTAAAATGAACGAAAATCTGAGTCAGCTTATGTGGGCCGGATATTTGGGCGGAAGTGCTGCCGATGGTATTATGTGCCTAGAGCTCGACAGAAATGGCAATGCCTGGGTAGCCGGTGGAACGGTGTCGCTCGATTTTCCAACCAGCGATCAGGCATTTTCGACCCAAAACAGCGGCGGACGCACCGATGGCTTTATAGCCTGCATTAAAGCCGACGGGCGAGAGCTTTTGGCATCGAGCTACTATGGAACTGATACGTACGACCAGATTTATCAAATAGCACTTGACCGTCAGAACAGGGTATATGTTTACGGCCAAACCGAAAAAAGTGGAACGTATTTTCAAGAAAATTTTCTGTTTTCTGAAAACGACGGAAAGCAGTTTGTTTCAAAATTCAGCACCAATCTCAATACCCGTATTTGGAGCAGCACATTTGGCCGTGGCGCATCGGCACCCGACATAACACCCACTGCATTCACCGTGGATATTTGCGGGCAAATTTTCATGGCCGGATGGGGCGGCGCATCCAACACCGCTGCCGATGGAACACCCTTTGGCGGAACATCCGGGCTAACTGTTACGCCTGACGCCTTTCAAAGCACGACCGACAACAACGACTTTTACTTTATGGTATGGGACGAACCTGCTCAAAGTTTAGTATTTGCCAGTTTCTTTGGCGGAGCCACCTCCAGCGAACACGTGGATGGTGGCACGAGCCGATTTGATAAGCGTGGCATTATGCATCAGGCCGTTTGCGCGGGTTGTGGTGGCAGAGATGATTTTCCAACCACACCGGGTGTTTGGTCGAATATAAACGGTAGCAGCAGCGGATGTAATAACGCGGTTTTTAAATTCGATTTTCAATTGCCCGTTACACGTGCATCCTTCACCTCCCCTACCATAGGTTGCGCACCGTTTGAAGTAAGTTGTGCCAATACAAGTTTTAATGCCACGTCTTACACCTGGCTGCTCAACGGTGCACCCGTAGCGAACACCGAAAACAACATCCTAACCTTAAGCAGCGAGGGCGTATATCAAATTGGTTTAGTGGCATTTAATCCCGAAACATGCAATGCCGTAGATACATTCTACAAATATGTGCGTGTGGTAAATTCAACCTCTGATGTGGCTGATCCCTTGAGTATTTGCCTACTCGATGAGCTATTAATTGGGCCTACATTCCCCATCGATCCTTATTATCAGGCAAGTTGGAATCCGAGCATTGGCCTGAGCACTCCTTTTGAAGCCACTACCCTTGCCGCTCCAAGTGTTTCTACCCAATATACCTTGTTGCTCTCCTTAGAAAACTGCGCCGATACCTTGCAATATTTCATCGAAGTGCGCAAAGACAGTATTGATGCCGGACCTGATTTAAACATATGTCGCGGACAGATGGTTTACATTGGAAACCAGCCCGAACCGGGAAATTTTAGCTATCAGTGGTCGCCTGCGGCATTTCTTTCAGCTGATTTTCTTGCGCAGCCCTTCGCTGAGGTGGATGAATCAACCACGTTTACGTTAATACGCATTCCATTAGACACCGGAGCTGCGTGTCCGGGTATAGACAGCATGCAGATCATTATTCCCGATGGTGCACCGCTGGCTTCATTTGAAACGGAAATTATTGCTTCGTGCACCGAAATTAAAGTGAATGTTACAAATTCATCCGAACTAGCCGATGAGTGGATCTGGAACTTTAACGGCGGTGAAGGCGATAGCAGCGTTTTTTCGCCACAAGTAACCTATCAATATGGCGACACGGTGCTTATTAACTTAATTGTAAATAATCCCAACTGCCGCGATACCTTAACTTTTGGACAGATTATCGATAATCTGGAAGACTATTTCATCGTTAACGAATCCAATGCATTTTCGCCCAATGATGATGGCATTAACGATTGCTTTAGTCCTGCCCTACTCGATTTGCCCGAGCCTGATCGATATAATTTTATTCCCTGCTCAAAATTAAGCATTTACGACCGATGGGGCCTTTTAATTTGGGAACGTAAAGAAACCGATGATGCCTGTTGGAATGGGATAAGTGATCAAGGCGAGACCATGCCCGATGGCACCTATTTCTTCCTGTTCGAAGGTCAGGGCCGTAAACGTGAAGGAAGTGTAATGTTGCTGCGTTAAAGTCTTGGTTAAAAGTTAATAGAACACCTGTGCAATTCTGCCCTATCTTTGCACCGCCGAAGATTTGAATATTATGACCGAAAAGGAACGCAGGCTAAGCACAAAAGAAAAAGCACTACAGATTAATCTCGATGCACGATACTACGGTTCGTTTGCAGAAATTGGTGCAGGACAAGAAACTGCGGCACATTTTTTTAGGGCAGGAGGGGCATCGGGCACGGTAGCTAAAACGATGTCGGCCTATGATATGAGTTTTTCCGACGCTATATATGGTGAAACAGGGCGCTATGTGTGCGAAGAACGGCTCACAAAAATGTTGGAAAAGGAATACGGACTGCTGGGGAAGCGCCTGCATTTTAGAGAGGCAAAAACGTCCTTTTTCGCCTTTGCCAATACCGTCGAAACCACCAATTTTCATAAAAACAACCAAGCACACGGTTGGCTGGGTGTGCGATTTCAAACCGAAGCCATGGCAGAACCCATGGATTGCGTTATTCATATTGTATTGCACGACACCGAAAGTGCCTGGCAGCAGCGAGCCATAGGGATTATTGGAGTGAACCTGTTGTATGCTTGTTTTTATCTTCGTGAAAATCCCGATCGGCTCCTACAATCGCTCTTGGACGGCATTGTTCCGGGAAGCATCGAAGTAGATTTGTTCCGCATGAGCGGATTGGGAATTGGCAAAGTAGATAATTTGCTTTATTGCCTAAAACTGGTAAAAAACGGACTCACCAAAACTGCCATGTTAGGGCCCGACGGTACCGTGCTGCAGCCCAGTGAAGCCTTATATAAAAAGAATGCGCTGGTAGTTTCGGGACGCTTCAGACCATTACGAAGGTGCACGAAGACATGATTGTAAAAGCAGCCGAAGATTTTAAATCAGAATTGGGCGAGCAGGCCAATGATATGGTGATGGTGGCCGAACTCTCCTTGAATGCTTTGATTGACAAAAACGGCAATATTGACGATGAAGATTTTTTAGACCGTGCACAAATACTCATGGCCTTAGGCCACAACGTATTATTGACTCATTTTTTGGATTATTGGTATTTGGTGCCCTATATGTCAAAAGCTACCCGAAACCATCGAGTTGGTTTTGTTTTGTCTATGCGAAATATTGAGCGTGTATTCAAACCCGAAGAATTTAAAAGTTTACCGGGCGGATTGCTACAAGGCTTCTCGATGCTATTTGGCACCAATGTTAAAGCGTATGCCTATCCCGCATATAGGCGCTCTACAGGCGAATTAATAACCAGTAAAAATCTCTCAATAGATCCGGCCTACAAGGGTCTGCTCGAGTATTTAATAACCAACGATAAACTGGAAGATATTACACAGGCCACTAAAGAACTTCTGCACATTAATGCCGATGAAGTACTGGAGCAGATTCGCAATGGCGAAAGCGGCTGGGAAGAGGCCTTGCCACAAAAAGTAGCCGAACTCATAAAAAATAATTGTTTGTTCGATTATCCCTGCAGTGCAGAACATAAAGAGCAACTCACTAAAAACTTTAACGCATCATAATGGGATTTTCAGACTTTGGCTTTTCAGACACCTTGTTAGAGGGCCTCGACTCAATGAATTTTAAGGAGCCTACACCTATTCAGGTGCAGGCTATCCCCGAAATTCTAAAAGGCAAAGACATCATTGCAAGCGCACAAACAGGTACCGGCAAAACCGCTGCATTTTTACTGCCTGTTTTAGAGAAAAGCATACGCGAACAGCCCGGACATATTGATACCCTCATTGTTGTTCCCACCCGTGAGCTCGGACTACAAATTGACCAGCAGCTCGAAGGTTTTTCGTATTTTCTGCCCTTCTCCAATATTGCTATATACGGCGGAGGCGACGGACGTGAGTTCGAAATCCAGAAAAAGGCTTTGGTTCAAGGCACAGAAATTATAGTAGCCACACCGGGTAAACTACTTTCTCATTTAAATATGGGATATGTGGATATGAGTAAGCTTCGGCATTTAGTACTCGACGAAGTAGACCGAATGCTGGATATGGGTTTTATAGATGATATTCAGCGCATACTAAAATTTCTGCCCGAAAAACGACAAACACTCTTTTTTTCGGCTACGATGCCTCCCAAAATCAGACAACTTGCTGTTAAATTATTGAAAGACCCGGTTCAAATTAATATTTCAATTTCTAAACCGGCTGAAGGTATTTTGCAAAGAGCCTATCTGGTGCACGATCACCAAAAATTAAAATTACTCCAATATATATTCACCAATCCCGATTTAAAAAGCGCCGTTCTATTTGCAGGAACCAAGCATAAGGTTAAAGAAATAGAGCGCGAATTGCGCAAATTAAAATTTAATGTTCAGGCCATACATTCAGATATTGAGCAGCAAGAGCGTGAAGAAGTATTGCTCAATTTTAGAAATCGAAAAACTACTATTTTGGTGGCTACGGATGTTATTTCGAGAGGTATTGACGTGCAGGGTATTGAGCTGGTCATTAATTATGATGTGCCTCCCGATCCTGAAGATTATGTACACCGAATTGGGCGCACAGCGAGAGCCGAAACAAAAGGCGAAGCGATTACTTTAATCAGCGAATTGGATGTGCGAAAATTTAAACGCATTGAGGCCATGATAGAGCGAGAGGTAGATAAAACTCCACTTCCGGAAGGTTTTGGAAACGGACCAGATTACAACGATAATTCAAATTTAAAATATTCCAGAAAGCCAGAAAAAACAGGTTTCGGAGCTCAAAGTACTGCTTCAAAAAACACATCGTCGCACCACAGAAAAAATAAACGTTATTTTAAAAAGAAAAATAATTCGGAAAATAAAAGTTGAGTCTAATTAATTATCATTTAATTAAAGTATTCAATTATGAATTATACGATCGTCTGCGTTGGTTCATTCCTGAAGCAATTTTACAACATGCCTATTTCAGTTGGCGTTTCGCTTTTTCTCATTTTCAATACATTAAATGCTCAAAAAAACGATAGCGATACGCTTTATACACACAAGGAATTTTTCAAAATAATTAACAATACCTTTACTTATTTTTGTTATGATTCAACTCAGGCGCTAGATTCAACGGCAGTTTTAGTAATTTATTGCCATGGCGCTGAGGAGCGCATTCAAAATAACCCAAAGGGTTATGTAATGCAAAGAGTAATGCAATTAGGAAACGTATTTGCTAAAGAAGGCTTTCTATTTGCCGCAGGAAATTTCACCCTCGATCCCATATCTAATACCCAAGCCATAATTCAAATTGAAGAACTCAGAAAATGGTGCATGAGCCAATTCGGAATACACCCTAAAATACAAATTATTGGATATAGTTTAGGCGGATATGCAGTAATGCTATACAGTAAAAAATATCCGCAATATGTTTCATTGGTTACTACCGTGGCCGGGACACTCATTAATCATGTGTGGTTTAAATATCCTAACAGTATTAACAGCATTAAGAATATCCCCATAAGAATGTTTCATGGAGATAAAGATATTAATGTTGAATATAAAAACAGTGTTGAATTCATGAATTTCTTTAATAAAAGAGGATTTAACATAAAACTTAACACCTATAAAAACTCAAACCATAGCAATATTCACAACAACGCATTAAATGATTTGGTAGAAACCCATAAAATGCAACGAGTTATACATAGTGATGCAATGAAAAAAGCACCTGAAAAATAAATTAAACTTTAATTTGGCCACTTTGATAAATAGTGTAATTTTGCACCTCTTAAAAATTTATCCTATGGTCATGAAAAATATTCATTATACAATTTCCTTCCTAGTAATTAGTTTGCTTTTTAACAACTCTTTTGTAATTGCTCAGGACTCTACCAATACTGAGAATAACGAAATTTTATCTGTTGAAAATATTGATTCGGAAAGCAGTGAATTTAAACTGCTTAAATCTGCTGAATTTTTAACAGCCTGCGGTTGTGGCACTTCATTTAATCAAATAGATAAATCAGCCAACATAGAAGGTTTGAAAGTGCTTGAAAAAGGATATCAAATGGCCTACGTAAAAAAAGAAATAATCACCGGTTCATGCTGGGATTTTGTTAATGCTGTCTACAATCGCACTGGAAAAGAATATCAAAAATCTACTGTTTACAGCAGTAAGAAATCTGAGAAAAAATATGCTGATAAATCTATGCTTAAACCAGGCGACTGGGTTTACCACATCAATTATGATTACAGCGGTGTTGAGCACAGCGCAATATTCGTTTGCTGGAAAGATTTCGAAAAAGGCAAAGCAGTTACATTAAGTTATGCCGGACAAAACAGAAAACAAGCCGGTCGTGTTGGTGTTTATAATTTAAATTGCGTTTATAGTATATTAAGACTTAAAAAGAAAGAAGTTTCGAATGCAGTTAAATCTGATAAATAAGTCCATTTTAACTTAATAATTGGGAATTAAAACAAAAGTTCATTCCCGTGCTTTCATTTCTTCAATTGTGCATCATAAACACTTAAGCCCAACTGCTTTAAAAAAGGAAGACTTTTTTGGGCATATGCATACCCAGTTTTTCCACCGTAATTAGTATAAACGGTTGCACTCAAAAAATATTCAAGGTTTTCCTCTTTGTTTTGCACATAAGCGATATCCGTTGCGAAGCCATAGGCGAGCCCCACAATATTGCTCACATTGACATTTATTTTACTTGATTTTTGATTTGATCCATAAAAAAAATAATTAGTCATAAAATCATAATACGGTGGATTTTTCTTTAACTCTTTGTTTTCGGCCTCACTGGGTTGAATTGTGAGTTGCTTAATTAAGAATTTTCGGTCATCATCTGAAATAGAAAAATTAAAGGGTTGACTTTCGGGATAAATCAACTCCATCAAAAGTGCATGAATATCCATGAGTGGCATGGTATTATTCAATGAGAAATCTTTTGACGTAACTTTTACCTTTTTTTTCTTAGATGCACTCGTAAAACTTTTAACCTCCATATCTTTCATAGGTCTTTTATAATCGCCTGAAAAATATTCTGCTGGCCTTTTAAATAGCGTATCACCATTACCACCCAAAAAATAAAAGGGATTGGATGCTCGATTTTCTTTTGCGCTACAGGAAGCAAAGCGCTGTCGGATTACCGAGCGTTTCATCCTCATTTCACCTAATCGACGATTAACATATTCAGGCCCCGCAAATTCATACAAGCGATTATACGCCACATTATCGCTCACCACCAGCGCCTTTTCAATATATTCAGCAATGGATGCCGTTGAGTCGTTGGTTAACGGATCCCAGTACATCTTTTTCTGGCAGCCGCCGATGCTGTCGATAATTAAACGCGTACTTCGGGTAACACCGTTCATATTTTCGGTGTGCAATCGTTCCAAACAAAATATAGAAACAGGCAATTTAACAATACTCGCAGGATAGAAATATAAAGAATCATTTAGATTAAATGTTTGGGTGTTGAATGACTTTTTGCCGCCTTCAGATGTTTGAACTTGCGTTAGAATAATTTGCAATCTGAATTTCTTTGGGCTTGAACCAAACTCTTCAAGTAAGGAGTTATTTTTTAAAATGCTATCCAAAGAAACCTTTATCTGCGAAAAAGCAGAAAGATTTAAAATAAGAAATAATGATTGTAATACTATTTTAAGCCTTAGCATTGGAATTGGTCTTGGGAACCATCCAATATACTAAAAAGCCAATGGCAATAATGCCCAATCCAATTAAAGTTTCAATACTTTTTTCAGTAAAAAGAAAATACATAAACCAACAATTTGCAGCTACAAATAATATCGGCGTTAAGGGATAGCCCCAAGTTTTGTAGGGACGCACCAAATCAGGTTGAGTGTAACGCGAAACCATGGTTCCTACAACCGTAAGTGTAGAAAACAAGGTCATGGCAAATGTTGTGTAGGTAATTACTGTATCAAACTTACCAGTTAATGCAATTACAATAGCAATACAGGCCTGAATAACCATGCTTAACCGGGGAACCTTTTCTTCGCTTTGTTGACCCAGAACCGCCAAAACAGGATAATCACG
>JBKCHQ010000159.1:0-11597 GCA_046302715.1 Bacteroidia bacterium
AATATGCTCGTGGGTGATGCCCGAAACGATAGAATATTCCAGTGCGTGCGAAAAGGGGCCATGCCCAATATCATGCAGCAAAATTGCGGCATATACGCCGTTTTCTTCGTCCTCTGTAATTTCATTGCCGCGGCTGCGCAAATGAATCACCGCCTGCTGCATTAAATGCAAGGCTCCCAAAGCATGATGGTAGCGGCTGTGATGCCCGCCCGGATATACGTAATCGGTAAGACCCAACTGACGAATACGTCGTAAACGCTGAAACCAGGGATGCTCGATGAGGTCGAAAATAAAAGCATTGGGAATGCTAATAAATCCATACACCGGATCGTTTATTATCTTTTTTTTGTTTTGCGTAAGGTTCACGTACAATATGATTGCAAATTTGCAGTTTCTATGCACATATTTGCAAGCGCCAAATTAGACAATAATCACCATGGAAAAAATAAATATACTCTGGGCCGATGACGAGATTGAACTGCTGAAGCCACACATACTTTTTCTTAAAGAAAAGGGCTACGATGTTGCAACAGCTTTATCGGGCAACGATGCCCTCGATATGGTGAAAGAGCGTGATTTCGACATTGTATTGCTCGACGAAAATATGCCAGGAATATCGGGACTCGAAACGCTGGTTCGCATCAAACAAATCAGAAACGACCTTCCTGTAGTAATGATTACCAAGTCGGAGGAAGAGCATATAATGGAAGATGCCATAGGCTCGCAAATTTCGGATTACCTCATCAAACCTGTAAATCCCAATCAAATCCTGCTTACCCTTAAAAAGAATCTTGAGAATAAGCGGCTTATCCGCGAAAAAACATCATCGGCCTACCAGCAAGAATTTAGGCAAATTGGTATGACGCTCAGCGATCGGCTTAATTTTAACGAATGGAAAGAGGTATATCAGAAACTGATATTCTGGGAGTTGGAATTATCGCGTAGCAAAGAAGAAGGGATGGAAGAAATTCTGCGTATGCAAAAATCGGAAGCCAATACGCAATTCAACAAGTATGTTATACAGCATTACACCAATTGGCTCAACGGTAAAGACCCTGAGCCGCCTCTGCTGTCGCATACCGTATTTCGCAGCAAGGTTGTGCCTGAAATTGATAAAGCAGAAACCACATTTTTGGTGTTGATTGATAATTTACGGTACGACCAATGGAAGGTAATTCAACCCATTATTTCGGAATATTTCAAGGTTGAAAGCGAAGATATGTACTGCTCCATTTTGCCTACTGCTACACAATATGCGCGAAATGCATTTTTTGCAGGCTTGATGCCCTCTGAAATTGAAAAACGCTACCCAAAACACTGGCTTAACGATGAAGATGAAGGAGGTAAAAATCTACATGAAGAATTTTTCATGCAGGAGCAATTAAAGCGTTTGGGTAAGGATGTAAAATCGTCGTACACCAAGATTACCAACTTTCAATCGGGGAAAAAACTGGCCGAACAGATTCCCAATTTAATGAGCAATAAGTTTAATACTATAGTCTATAATTTTGTGGATATGCTTTCGCATGCCCGCACAGAGATGGAGGTAATACGGGAACTGGCCGACGACGAAAAGGCCTACCGCTCCATAACATTAAGTTGGCTCGAGCATTCGCCCCTACTCGACATTTTAAAGCAGATTTCGGAGCGCAAGGCGCGCCTAATTATCACCACCGATCATGGCACCATAAGGGTAACTGAGCCCAGCCGAATTGTGGGCGATAAAAACACCAATACCAATTTGCGCTACAAACAAGGCAAGAACCTCAATTATGAGCGAAAAGATGTGTTTGAAGTAAAAAATCCGGCCGACATCTATATGCCTAGACAGCACGTAAGCACGGCCTTTGTATTTGCAAAGGAGGATAAGTTTTTTGCCTACCCCAACAATTACAATTACTACGTAAATTATTATCGCAATACCTTTCAGCACGGCGGCATTTCGCTCGAAGAAATGTTAATTCCGTTTATTACACTGAGCAGTAAATAGTATTGGGGCAATTATCATTTGAATAATGGAATTGGCTGAAAACAAAATATCAGAAATATGATTCCCGAAAAAATAAAAATATCAGCAATCGTTTCGGCCGAAAAGCCAAAAGTTTGGAACCTTTACACCCAACCTGAACACATTACGCAGTGGAATTTTGCCGATCCTAGCTGGCATTGCCCCAAAGCCTCAAATGATATGGCCGTTGGTGGGCAATATATAGCCCGAATGGAAGCCCGAGACGGAAGTTACGGTTTTGACTTTGAGGCGGTTTATACCGAAATTATTGCGCATAATAGTTTCACCTACGAATTTGGCGGCCGTTTTGCTACGATTGAATTTAATGACTCGGATGGTAAAACAGAGGTAACCGTTAACTTCGATCCTGAAACCGAAAACCCCGTTGAATTGCAGCGAGCAGGCTGGCAAGCGATATTAAATAACTTTAAAACGTATTGCGAAACGCAGTAATTAAACGCAAAAACAAGAGGGGCAATTATAATGTTGTTGACTAACTGTAAACAATTCAATAACGAAGAAATCTAAACATCCCTCTTCTTTTTTCGTTTTATTTTCGCAAAATGGGGTATAAAAATTTAGCACAGTGTGTTGCCGATCTCGAACGATACGGCCATCTCAAACGCATTCGCGATGAGGTGGATCCATACCTCGAAATGTCGGCCATGCATCTAGAAGAATTTGAAGCGGGTGGCAAGGCCCTTTTGTTTGAACGGGTAAAGGGCTCAAAATTCCCCGCCGTTTCCAATCTTTTCGGCGATATTGATCGTGCCCGCTTTATTTTTAGAGATACCTGGACCGATATTCAAAAGCTAATTGGCCTTAAAATCGATCCCACTCAAGCCCTCAAAAATCCGCTGAAATTTGCATCACTTCTTCCATTGGCTGTTTCGGCACTACCTAAACGTTCGGGTACATTAGCAGACTTTGAGGTATGTAAAATCTCTGATTTACCTCAAATTCAACACTGGCCCATGGATGGTGGAGCTTTTGTTACCCTGCCTGCTGTTTACACCGAAGATATTGACAAACCCGGAGTGATGCATTCCAATCTGGGTATGTATCGCATTCAGTTATCGGGCAACGATTACATTACCGACCGTGAAATTGGCCTGCATTATCAACTGCATCGAGGCATTGGGGTGCATCAAACCAAAACCAATGCCCGTGGCTTACCGCTCAAGGTGAGTATTTTTGTAGGCGGTCCGCCCTCGCTCATCGTTAGTGCGGTAATGCCCTTACCCGAAGGACTATCGGAACTGCCCTTTGCAGGAGCCTTAAATCGGCACAGGTTTCGCTATTTTTATGACAAAGAAGGTTTCTGTATTTCGAGCGATTCTGACTTTACCATAACGGGCGAGGTTTTTCCGAATGAAAATAAAGACGAAGGACCTTTTGGCGACCATTTGGGATACTACAGCCTTAAACATCCTTTCCCGCTTATGCGGGTGCATAACGTATATTGCCGTAAAGGTGCCATTTGGCCATTTACCGTAGTTGGGCGTCCGCCGCAGGAAGATACTGCCTTTGGCGCTTTAATTCACGAGCTCACCGGTTCGGCCGTGCGGCAGGAATTGCCCGGCGTTAAAGAAGTGCATGCCGTTGATGCTGCCGGCGTGCATCCATTATTACTGGCCATTGGCTCAGAACGCTACACGCCTTACCTTAACGGTAATAATCGTCCGGCCGAATTGCTTACGCAAGCCAACCGCATATTAGGAACGGGCCAACTGAGTTTGGCCAAATGGCTTTTTATTGCTGCGGACACCGAAAATATTAGGCTTTCAACCAAGGATGAAGCGAGCTTTTTTAGGTTTATACTCGAACGGTTTGATCCTACACGCGATCTGCATTTTCATACACAAACCAGCATAGACACGCTCGATTATAGTGGCGAAGGATTGAATACAGGCTCTAAATTGGTTTGGGCGGCGTGTGGTCAAGCGCAGCGAAGTTTGGGAGAAAAAGTACCGCAATGGGAAAATTTTCCCGAAGGATTTAAAAATATGCACATAGCATTTAACGGAGCATTGGTGCTTGAAGGGCCCAAATTTACCACCTACGAAGCGGCAAAACTTGAATTGCAGCAGTTGTGCGCACACGTTCCGTCTCAATGGATTCATTCATTTCCGTTAATTACTCTATGCGATGATGCCGGGTTTACCGCTGCTGCTTTACGCAACTGGCTATGGGTTACGTTTACCCGATCGAATCCTTCGCACGATGTGTATGGCGTGGATGCAAATATTAACAACAAACATTGGGGCTGTAACGGCCCAGTAATTATTGATGCGCGCATCAAACCCTTTCATGCGCCTGCGGTAGAAATGCCCGAATCCATACTTGAAAAAGCTAAAGAGAGGCTCGGCAAAAAGCTTTAGTGGCTATCGTCACCTCTTTCTTTAGGCTAATGAACAAAGACAATTTCTTCTTTTTGATCAGGTGTTTTCAAAAATTAAGCGAGCTTCATTTAATTTAAATGCATAAAATTTGAATCTAATTAGCTTGGTATTTAAATAATATCAGATTGCACATATTATCAATGATTCCGTGCCTACAAATAGCAGCTAGGGCCTGTTAACTATATCAGTCGATGAATATTAACTTGTATAATCGTTTTTAGTCAGCATTAAACTATAAACTGCTAGTGCATAATTACCACGAACTAGCTCCAGCAATTTTTTAAGGTATATTACCCTTGTTTTTGAAAGAGTTTTTGGCTGAAATTCTCCAAACATGCCGACACGATACTTTCAGCATTAAAATCATAATTATAAAAATAGATGTAACCCTGGTAGGTTACATTAAAATGGAGATTGTGATTCTACCCCCACTTGGTGGACATAAAAAATAGTTATCTTCATATACTTCTGATTATGTGGCATTAACGTATTTAATTATGGCAAATAATTTCCCTCTAATGGCCAATTCTTACATCCGCAGGCAAGTAGTTTTTTGTTGATTTTACAAGGGTTTTAGTCGAAGTAGGTTTGATGAGCATAAAAAATGTACATCATGAAAACACACCTACTACCCGTTTACGCCGCCATCGTATTGAGCGGCCTTAGCAGTTCAAGTTTAATGGCACAATCACCTAATGATGGAGCTTTAGCCTATCAAGGCGAATCGTTTCTCGGCGAGCTTACGGCCGACTATGAGCGAAGGAAAGCCGTTGAATTTAATGCGCAGGATCTTGAAATAAAAACATCAGCCTTATACGTAGATTTAAAAACATCAGGCGAAGTTGAATTTTCGGCACGTAGCGGATGGGCCAATCAGTTTATTTGGAAGTTTGGCGATGGCGAAATTGCCAGTGGCGTTCAATATGTTAAGCATGCATTCGACAAGCCCGGCACCTATAAAGTAACGCTGATTGCCAGCAACGACGAAGCATCGGCAAAAAAGCAAATAGAAGTTACCGTGGTGGACACCCACCAACCGCTCGAGCTCGAAGAAATGGAGCATTTTATTGTGTTTCCACAAAACAATAAACTTGAAACCGATATAAAGTTAAATCTGCCTAAACGCGAACGTAAACTCAGATTTCAGGTTCAGGATGTAAAAGGCAACCAGGTGTTTGAGCATTATGTGGGTCGTGTGGGTAAACGAGAAACTATTAGAGTGGATTTACAGAATTTACCAGACGGTAAATATTACGCAGTACTAAAAGGAAAGAAATTCTCGATGGTATCGCGATTAAGCGTAGTTCGGTAATTTGATTTACGATTTGGAACGGCTAATTTTTTCGTTCACGCCCATTCCAAAAAGTGCAAAATCGTAGCGCACCGGATCTATCGGATCAAATTGCCTCAACGAAGCTGTAAGTTCCTCCACTGCCTGCCAATCGTTTGCATTTCGAGTTAGCAAACCTAATGAACGTGCAGTTGTACCGGAATGTACATCAAGCGGTATTCTTAAATCAGATGGAGCCAAGCACGACCAAATACCAAAATCAACACCGCGTTGATCTTTACGAACCATCCAACGAAGAAACATATTTAGGCGTTTAGCCGCAGAACCAGCTTCAGGATTGGCAACATGTTTAAGATGGCGTTCGGGCGGATTCGCTCCCAAAAAAGCGGTTCGAAACTTAACAATAGCCTCAAAAGCATTGCCTGAAGATGTTTCAAATAAACGTTCCAACGAACCATGCACGCTGTAAATATGCTGAAGTCGTTCAATGAAAAATATAGCATCAGCCCCATTAAAGGTGCGATGCACAAAAGGCAAAAAGCGCTTGCGTTCTTTTGCCGTATGATTAATAATAAAATCAGCCGGACGGCCGTCCATCCATTCGATGAGCTTCTCGGCATTGGCAATGAGTGTTTTTCGTTGGCCCCAGGCAATGGTAGCCGCTAAAAAACCTGATATTTCACGATCCGCTTTGCTTTCAAAACGATGTGGTATGCAAATAGGATCATTCTCAATAAACGAAATGCGATTGTAGGCATTTGCTTTCTCCTCAAGAATTTCGGCACATTCGGCGTGCGTAAGACGCATTTAATTATTCCTCCTCAAAAAAATCCTCGTCGTTCAGCACATTCCACGATTCGGGCAATGGCGCATTGGGTAATGCATTAATTCGAGAAACAATTTCATCAATCACTTCGTCGAACTTAAGAAAAAGCTCGGTTTCGATGTCGCGATGCGGATAAAAGAAGATGCGTTCAATGGTTTGATTCCAAATATCGCGTATATATTCTTTGGTAATAATACTTTCTTGGGGCAAGGCCTCAAATCGTAATAGAACAGCATTAATAATCCAATCGGTATCGGGTTCGGCAATCCAGAAAATGGTATAAGACGCACCAAATAAATCCAAATCGGTAGTTTCACTTAGCAATGAAGCCGGAAACGTATCGAAGGTAAATTGACCATCCTGTATTTCCTCATCCGAAAAACGCCATGATGCCAATTCGCGGGCTTCTTTCGATGGTAACAACTGAGCTTTAGGTATTTGATCGATTAATGGCTGAATTTGTTCGTTCCATTGTGCATCTTCAAACGTACTAACTTGATAACCAATACTTGAAACAAAGCGGGTGCGTGCATTTTTTAATAATATAAAGCCGGGTGCTTTATGCTGCTTTACAAATTCCTGAAATGGTGTCATTATGTGGTAATTTCAACTTTTTAGGGCAAGCACGGCCTCATGCCGTAGAATCTCCTCTAAATTTTCTACCGTGAAGGGTTTACCAAAAAAGCCAAATACTTGAGGGTAGTCTCTTGATTTTAAAAAATCATCCGGATTTACCGATGTTGTTACCAATACCACTGCCAGCTTACAGCCACTTTCTTTGGTATTGAGCTCATCGAGAAATTCCCATCCATCCATAATAGACATTGTAAGGTCTAATAATACCAAATACGAGTTATCGGGCGTATTATTAGCATATATAAAATCACTCACCGCCTGACCATTATTGAATTTATGCAATTGTGTATCAGGCAAGACTTTATTTACGACCCTTTCATGAAGCATCGTGGTTACTAAATCATCTTCGACTAATAATATTTCCATGGTTAATTTTTACTGTTTGGAGAAAGTCCTTTGGCATTCATTTCGTGCGATTGCATCGTAATGTCACGTATAATTCCATCTAACTCATTGGCTGAATCTACAATAAGTTCGGTTATCTGACTTTGATTTAATTCTTTAAATTCGGAATCGGCAAGTAAATGCACTAAACCTAAAATACGAGCAAGGGGTGCACGAACCACATGCGATTGCATCCATGATATTTCCTTTAACACTCTATTTTGCTCGGCCACAGTCGAATAGTATAAATTACGCTCAGTAATATTGTGCACAATTTCATAAACAAGCTCCTGATTTTCAACTATAATAATGCAACTCGAAATTTCGAGATCTATAATTGTCCCATCCTTTCGGTAATGCTTCATTATAAAAAAGCCGCTTTTTTCTTTTTTCAACTGCTCCAGTTTCCAATGTAGGTTTTCGACTGATGCGTTAATTTCAAATATTGATTTTTGGGTAAATTCTTCCTTAGTCCATCCATACATGCGCTCTGAGGCGGGATTCACATCAATAAATCGTCCATCCTGCGGATCGAAGAAATACATGGCCGCAGCGTTTTCATAAAATAAATTGCGAAACCGATTCTCGCTCTGCTTTAAATAAAGACGGTTCTGTTCTTTCTCGTTTTGATTCACCCCAAAAACAGAAACTCCTACCACCTTTTCATCAATAATTACCGGACTCATCGAAATGAATACCTTAACATCACCTGACGGGGTTTGCAAATTTTCTGAAAACTGAAGATAATTGTTTGCTAGAACATTATCGTAACGTTCAATCCACGTGTTTTTTAGCTCTTCTGGAAATAAATCAGGTAAGCGAATACCCGGTTTTAAATCCAAATGATAAAACTCTTTAAAAAGATCAACAAAAACTTTATTGATGTAAACAATTTCGTAATTCGTATTCACCGACCAAATGCTTTCGGGCGAAGAATCGAGAATAGATTTTAAATGCGCCTCACTTTCATGCAACAATCTACGTTGCTCCAATAGGTGAGATATATCGCGCGAAACGGCCACTACATAACCTGCGTTTTCTACCTCAATATACCGCGATGAAACTTCGATGGGTGTGTAGGAACCATCTTTAAGATTTCGATGTCTGCTTTCTGCCTTAACAGGTCCTTTTTGCTTCAAATGCTCTACATGCCGACTCCAATCGTCTATACTTTTAAAATACGACTGAAAATCAAAAATAGAGACATTTTCAACTTCATTCATAGCAATACCCAATCGCTGTGAGGCCGATTCATTTATATAATGCAACGTACCATCAGATTTTACAATCTGGATGGCATCGGTGGTATTGCTGATTAATTTCGAAAATATTCGGTTATTGTAATTGTCATTTACTTTTTCGATACAGCCCGAAAGAAGCTTTATAGCGCCATCCAGTTTAACCTCCATATTGGGTTCAAGTTCAAAATCAAACACCAATAAAAACCTAAACGATTGGGTTAAATTGTAAATTCTTATGTGGTTTCCTTTAAACACTAAACTAACAGTATCAGGCATAGCCTGCTTAACAGCCTGATGTAATTCGTGTTTTACCGATTCAAAATCATTGGTATGCGCCCAAAACTCGAGACTCTCCGTTGTTGATAAGATTGCCGTAGCAGGTATGTTAAGCTTTTCGCGGTATAGCTTCACTGTTTGCTCCATTACCGAGATAAGCGTTCCCTCGCAAGGCTGCGAAAGCACAATTTCGAGTAACACGTTGTCAGTAAGCATTTAGTTTTTAGCAGATAGAGGTATCGATGTGTAAAGCTAAAATAAATTATCAAGCATTTAAAGTAATGTGATATATGTCTTGATTATTTCGCAAAATGGAAGGATGAAAAAATCCACCCGGCTGGGGAATGATTTCAGCTAAATCAAACAATAACAATTCTTTGGGGAGGCCTTCGAAAATAAGCGTAAAAGTATATGGCTTCATAGGATGTACTGCCGTCCAAATAGGCGCAATGGAAATATTTTCGGCATGCAGCAAACGGCTACGGTGGTCAGAATTGCGTGACAACAAAAACGTGGAGCGCCAAATGCGAATGTTATATTCCCCATACTGAGGTGGCATGGTAACATGCACGATTACCTGCGATTTTTCTTCGGCAGCGCGCGCAAATTCCAAGAGCATTTCGGTATCAATTTCGGTTTTAACCGCTTCTTCTATTTCAATGTCAAGTTCAGTGGCCATTTCATGTTCCTTAAATGGGTACAAAATAAAAAAGGCCTTAATGCTACATCAAGGCCTTTGAGTATCTTCTAATAAAATTAATGTTCAGCCGATGTTGAGCCTTCACCATGCGCAGCACCTGGCTTGCAGCAAGCTTTGGGTTCTTTACCTTCTTCCATTTTACATGCGGCACCATGTTTTGCATCGGTTTTACAACATGCTCCACTCGCTTTTTCCTTGTCGTTGCATGGTGACCCGTCGTTGTGTTTACATGATTTTGTGGCTTCATCCCAAGTACAAGCTTTTCCAGAAACCATGCAGGTGCCGGTTTGCTTGCAATGTTCCATCATCATTTCCTTCGAACCGTGCGCATGGTGCGATTGACCATCACCACCGTGCGATCCCAACAAAGGCGCAATGGTTAATCCTACTAGCGAAGTAAGCTTAATAAGAATGTTCATTGATGGTCCGGAAGTATCTTTAAACGGATCGCCCACCGTATCGCCTACTACAGCAGCCTTATGTGGCTCCGATTTTTTGTAGAAAATTTCTTTCTTGCCATTCACTTCAATTTCAACTCCTTTTTCGAAAGATTTCTTAGCATTATCCCAAGCACCACCAGCATTATTTTGGAAAATAGCCCAAAGTACGCCCGAAACGGTTACACCTGCCATATAGGCACCTAATGCTTCTGCCCCCATTACCACGCCAATAATAATTGGAGAAACAATGGTAATAATACCCGGAAGCATCATTTCACGTAATGCCGCTTTGGTAGAAATCTCTACACATTTACCGTATTCTGGTTTACCGGTACCTTCCATAATACCAGGAATTTCGCGGAACTGACGACGTACCTCGTTTACCATATCCATCGCGGCTTTACCTACTGAATTCATGGCTAAAGCCGAAAACACTACCGGAATCATACCTCCAATAAATAAGGCAGCAAGCACTTTTGCATCAAAAATATTGATACCGTTAATGCCCGTAAACGTTACATAAGCGGCAAAAAGCGCAAGTGCTGTTAGTGCTGCAGATGCAATGGCAAAACCTTTACCGATAGCTGCAGTAGTATTTCCCACCGAATCAAGGATGTCTGTTTTCTCGCGTACATCGGCTGGAAGTTCGCTCATTTCTGCAATTCCACCCGCATTGTCGGCAATCGGACCGAAAGCATCAATGGCAAGCTGCATTGCAGTTGTAGCCATCATAGCCGAGGCGGCGATACCTACACCATAAAAGCCGGCAAGTGCATATGCTCCCCAAATGGCTCCAGCAAATAATAAAACAGGTGTCGCTGTTGATAGCATCCCCGTTCCTAAACCAGCAATAATATTGGTAGCTGCACCCGTAGCAGATTTCTGTACTATAGATAAAATAGGGCGTTTACCCAATCCCGTGTAAAATTCAGTAATGTAAGAAATGGCACCACCTACAAACATACCAATCACCACCGCCCAAAATACATTCATGGAAGAAGTGGTCATTTCGGCAAATTCGCCCGCATTAAAAATGCTCATGGTGATTTGCTTAGGCAACATGAGCTGAATTAAAAAGAATGACGCTGCAACAGCAATAAGTATTGAAAACCAATTTCCACGGTTTAATGCGGCCTGCACAGAGTCGGTGTTGGCTTTACCATTATCACTTACATTTACCAAGAATGCACCGGCAATTGAAGCAATAATTCCAACGCCCGCAATAGCAAGAGGAAGAAGAATTGGACCAATTCCGCCAAAGGCATCATCAATGCCCCCCATGTCGCGAATAATGTAGTTGCCCAACACCATCGACGCCAATACAGTGGCTACATAAGACCCGAACAAATCGGCACCCATACCGGCCACGTCGCCTACGTTATCGCCCACATTG
>JBKCHQ010000160.1:0-37453 GCA_046302715.1 Bacteroidia bacterium
GTATCTACCACCGCCTGACTTACAGCTATTTCCGGAGAGATGAGTTCGCAGCCCTCATCGGTGATTGCGGTTACCGTAAAATTACCGGAATTCGAAACACTTATTTGAGCCCCCGAAGCACCATTACTCCAAGTATATGCAGCAAACCCTGCAGAGGCGGTTAGAGGAATGGTTTCGCCCGGACAAACGATGCCGTTATTTTGTACCGTGGCAATTAATGGAGGCAGTTCAGCGGCCGATAAAGATACTTCTGCACTGGCTGTGCAATTGCCCAATACGGCCGTTACCGAATACGTTCCCGGCGCGTTTACCACTATTGCATTGCCTAAGGTTCCATTTGACCATATCGCATCGGTTAGTTCAGGCGAAATGCTCAGCACAGAAGTATCACTGGGGCAAAGAATGAGATCGAGATCGCTGGAATTAATGCTAATTTGACCTGCTCCAACGACTTCAATATTTAGCGTGTCGGTGGCCGAATTGCACAACGAATTACTTCCTTTCAGCACAAATGTGTGAAGACCAGAATTTTCGAGAAGCACCGATTGATTGGCACCGTTGAAAATGGCTCCCGTGTTTAAATATTCCCAACTAAAGGTATATAGACTTGGATCGGCTGCATTTTGGAGTAAAACAGCAAGATCAACGGCATCGCCCTGACAAGCTGTTTCGGGCCCTAGAGCTTCGATGCGTGCATACTCGAGTTCAATTACCGGACGGTTGGCAGGATCTGTCCACTCACGTGTGGTAAAAATTTGCTGTTGATATAAGGTGCCTTCTTCATCCAGTTTGAAGAGTAAGCCCAAATTGGGTTGATCGGAACAAAGCCAAAAACTGGCTAAATCGGATACATCAATAACATAATCCTGCGTTGATGGATTTTCTGTTGTTGAAGGAACATAAATAGAATCGGTAGAACTAAATGCGGGTTGATTATTGAACGTTACGCTTGCCTCATCCCATGGCTCAGTTATACGGTTGATAAAAAATGAATTACCCGTTGCTAATCCATTGTAGCGATGACTCTGTAGAATGGGAAATGCATCAAATCCATCGGGAAAAAACAGCTTAAGTCGTGCCCGTTTATCAAATAACTCGTTATGAGCTGCGGCAACATTAAGATCAAATAACATAACACCACGTATAGTACCCTGACCGCAGGTAACATCTGGAATTCCAGACCCCCAGGTCCACTCCATCACCGAAAAATGATTTTGGGTTGAATAATTCGAGGTTTGCCAGTCGGTGCAGGTTTGATTGTAATTTAGCTGGGCATCGGCAATGGAGGGTGCGGTGTATATTTGAGCCGACAAACCGCCTAAACTCAGCAGAAAAATCAATGTAATTATTTTATTCATAGACAACTATAACTAAATAAGCATTAGTTTTTCAAAAGTAGTTAAAATCCAACACACAAGAATACTTTTAATACCGCGTAACCCATAGGCTAATCGCAGATAATCAACGCTTTCGACATACACCTCAATGTATACGAATGGTGATGCCCGCCTGCAAAACAAAGGCATTTATCTTTTCGGTGTCTGATTGTATTGATGATGTTACACCGTTTAATGTAGTATGAAAATTCTCCAGATATACCTTAGAAAAGCGATATCCTCCTAAAATATGAATGCCCAACACGTCCGTTACGCGAACCCGAAGACCTAAAGCCGACTCTAAACGATATGCCCAACAATAAGGCTTATAGGGTTGGTCCATATAAGTAGCAGGTGCATTTGCTAGCAAAATTGATGGTTTATACAAATCACCTCCACCGGTAAAGCGAACGAACGGCCTTAAAAGATATGCTACACTGTCGAGCTGAAATTCGAACGGATACACATCAATCCCAATCTGTGCCGAATAATTCCGAAGGGTAATTCGTGCCGCCGAGCCTTCGGCTTTTAAATCGGCATAGGTTAGTTGAGGTGAAATAAAAAAGCCCCGACTTAGCACACCGCTGTAACAAACCGATCCACCCCTGCTCCATTCCAATGGAGAAAGTGGCTTTTCCTGCCAAAATCGCGATTCGTTAAAAAAGCGAATACTTTGATTCCAATTGGGGTTCGCACTGCGAGCGGTCTGGTACGTAATATCCCAGTAATTCTGAGCCTTTACCGGAAGGAGCGAAGTACTCATCGCCCATATTAAAAACAATGTTATATTCTTCATGATTGCATGAGTTCTAAACATGCGGTAATAGCACTTTCCATGGCGCCATGGACGGTCCCCTGATGTCCATTACTGTTGCAGGCCTCACCGGCAAAAAAGAGTTTTCCCCATTCATTTCGGGCCAAAATTTTGCGTTTCCCCGTACTTTCTGAAGAGGGATAACTATAAGCCCCACGAATAAAGGGCTCATCCAACCAACGTTTTATTAAAATATCGTTTACCAATGCTGAGATGTCGTTTTGGGGAAACATCAACTGTAGTTCCTGAACGATGTTTTGTCGCACTTCGGAATCAGATAAAGCACTTAACCATTCAGCCTTTGGGCCCGTAACAAAGCCGGTAAGAATATACTGATTCGTATTTTTTCCGGCAGAGCTTATCCAATATTCGGGAATAACACTTCCGCCAAGAATGCTAGCCATATCTGATGCCCAAAATGCGTTGCTGCATTTTAAAAACACCTTAACGCCGGCATCCATGCGTATTGACTGTATGGCGTCTATTTTATCGGCGGGCAATTCAGGAGTGAAGCTAATGCTGTTGTTTTGAAGCATGGTGATAGGCACAGTAAGTATGACCCGATCGGCCTGAATAACCTTATCGCCTGAGCATTGAAGCACTACACCATCTGAATTTATCTCAACACCTTGAAGCACTGTATTAAACTCAATAGCAGAAAATACCTTTGGAAATGCAGCCTCAAAGAGCGATATTAAACTTTTGTCACGTAAGTTAAACAACGTAGTGCCCGATGCGTATCCTTGCTCAGCCTCACGTAACGCATACATGCCTATGCGGTCGAGGCTGCTGCCGTAATCGTTGGCAATTAGGGCATTGGCCACTTCCATAAGATTCTGGTTGATGGGGAATTGTAATAAATACTGCTCAAGCGTAAGATCGGCGCCGGTGTAGTTGCTTAAACTATCATAAATTTGAAGCAAGGTTTGACCGCTGCCTTGCAATGCTGAAGAGGTTAGAAAATATTCCTCATTACGGAGCGCCTGATTAAAAAAGTAGTACGGATTGCCCAGCACCTCAGAAATGGATGACGGGTTTAAATTGAGCGCCAAATCATACAGCACCGAACGGGCTCCATGCATAAATTCGGCACCCATTTCCAGTGGAAAATCGCAAAACGAAGTATCGCTCATCATGCGACCGCCAGCACGTGATGAGGCTTCAATCAATACCACTTCAATCCCTCTTTTCTGAAGATAGGCAGCTGCATAAATACCGGCTGCCCCTGCTCCTACAATACATACTTTACCTGTGAAAGAAGGTTCGGGCAAATCATCGGGTTTGCATGACGCAAGAAATCCCGTAGAAATAAACGCTGCTGGCCATGCCACCGCAAGTGTTGTAATAAGCTTTCGACGGTTTAAATCGGTAACGTTTGACGGCTGTTTGGACATAATTTTCAAGCCCTTCGAAGATACAATCCGGACCTATATCACCAACAATAAAGTTTAAACACTCAATGTTAATCGTTTGTTAAAAAATACAGATGAAAGCGGCTTAATTAAAGCAGGTATAACGCCATCATTTTGTACTTTTGGGGGCCTTGTGTGAATGAGGCAAAACAATTAATGTAATCTATTTTTCATGACTGAATCAGAAAACGACAGCAATAACATTTCGGCAGCAGGGTACGGTGCAGAAAGCATTCAAATTCTTGAAGGACTCGAAGCCGTTCGTAAACGCCCCTCGATGTACATCGGCGATACCGGTGTACGCGGTTTACATCACTTGGTATACGAGGTGGTGGACAACTCCATTGATGAAGCGTTAGCCGGATATTGCCGTAATATTTTCGTGAGCATCAACGAAGACAATTCGATCACGGTTCAGGATGATGGCCGTGGTATTCCGGTGGACGAACACCCTAAAGAGAAGCGTTCTGCTTTGGAGGTGGTAATGACCGTTCTGCATGCCGGTGGTAAATTCGATAAAGATTCGTACAAGGTTTCGGGCGGTTTGCATGGTGTGGGTGTGAGTTGCGTGAATGCACTGTCAACACAATTGATTGTTACCGTGCAGCGTCAAGGTAAAATGTACCAGCAGGAATATTCCATCGGAAAGCCGCTTTACAGTGTTAAAGAGATTGGCACGAGCGACAAGACAGGCACAAAGGTTCATTTTAAACCCGACGATACCATATTTACCACCACGGTTTATAATTACACTACGCTGGCCTCGCGGATGCGTGAATTGGCTTATCTCAACAAAGGTATACGCATCACACTGAGCGATAAGCGCGAACTTAATGAGAACAACGAACCTCTTTCAGAGACATTCTATTCCGAAGGCGGCTTGCGCGAATTTGTGGAGTACCTTGATGCCACACGCGAAAAATTGATCGAGTATCCCATTTACATGGAAGGCGAAAAGCAGGGCATTCCGGTTGAGGTGGCCATGCTCTACAACAGCTCATTCAACGAGAACATTCACACTAATGTAAACAACATTAACACGCACGAGGGTGGTACCCATCTGGCAGGTTTTAGACGTGCTTTAACACGTACTTTGAAAAATTACGCTGAGAAGGAAGGCATGCTTTCTAAATTGAAATTCGAAATCTCGGGCGATGACTTCCGCGAAGGATTAACAGGCGTTATTTCGGTTAAAGTTGCCGAACCGCAGTTCGAAGGACAAACCAAAACCAAGTTGGGCAACAACGAAGTAATGGGTGCAGTGGATGTGGCCGTATCCGAAATGCTCAACAATTATCTCGAGGAGCATCCGAAGCAAGCCAAGATGATTGTAGATAAGGTGATACTTGCTGCCACGGCCCGTCATGCCGCTAAAAAAGCACGCGAAATGGTGCAGCGCAAAAGTTCCTTAAGCATCACCGGCTTGCCGGGTAAACTTGCCGACTGCTCCGAAACCGATCCCGAAAAATGTGAGATTTATCTCGTAGAGGGTGATTCTGCGGGGGGTACAGCCAAACAAGGTCGTAACCGTGCGTTTCAGGCCATCCTGCCGCTTCGTGGTAAAATCCTTAACGTGGAGAAGGCCATGATGCACAAGATTTTCGAAAACGAAGAGATTAAAAATATCTTCACCGCATTGGGGGTATCAATTGGTACGGAGGAAGATTCGAAAGCGCTTAATGTGTCGAAAATTCGCTACCACAAAATTGTAATCATGACCGATGCCGACGTGGACGGCAGCCACATCACTACATTAATCCTCACGTTCTTCTTCCGCTATATGAAAGAGCTGATTGAGTTGGGCTATGTTTACATTGCCACTCCTCCTCTCTACCTCGTTAAAAAAGGAAAAGATCAGCGTTATGCTTGGAACGACGACGATCGTGCCCGCATAACTATAGACATGACCAAAGACGGTAAGGAAACCGGTATATCAGTGCAACGTTACAAAGGTCTTGGAGAGATGAATGCCGAGCAGTTGTGGTCTACCACAATGAATCCTGAAAACCGCACCCTTCGCCAGGTTACGATAGAGAGTGCCGCAGTTGCCGATCAAATCTTCTCCATGCTCATGGGCGATGAAGTACCCCCACGCCGCGATTTTATTGAAAAAAATGCCAAATATGCACGTATTGATGCGTAAATGAGCTTTGTTAAATCATTTGTTCTATAAAATTGGGTAACGGGGAACTAATTAATGAAATAGAGTTTTCTATCTATTGAAGGTTAGGAGTTTTGTTTTTCTGAACTATTGATTAAAATGTTTATTTCATTACAAGTAAGTCTCAAGTAAGATTAGCCAAAGGGATTGAAATAGGTTTTTCAAATACATAAACATATCTTATGTTTCATTAAGATGAAATACCGTATCAATTAAAATTAATGGTTTAAATCAAGCTGTTGTTTCAATAAATAATTACGCCAAGCACATCCTAACATTCATAGCAAGCGACTATTCACTTCCTTACTTGGCGGCTTGGATAGTTCTAATCTAAATTGTAGTTTTTTTTTGGGTGGACATTGTTGATTAATTTTATATAATTGCAAAAAATACCAGATGAAAAATATCGTGTTAACATTTTGCATGCTTGCAGTATCATTATTTTTTTCAAAATGCGGCAATGAACGAATCAATTATTCGGCATTAACAAACTCAGCAGATGGTGTTTATTTTAATGGTGAACTATTTTCAGGCACTGCATTTGAAAACTACAGAAATGGGAATATACATGCTGAAATAGAATATAAAAACGGGAAAAAACATGGTGCCTCAAAAATATGGCATGATAACGGTCAATTAGAAGAGGAAACAACTTTCAGCGAGGGAAAAAAAGATGGCCTAAGCAAAGAATGGTACGATAACGGTCAGCTTAAAGAAGAAGAAACATATAAACAAGGTGAAAAAGATGGCACATTCAGAAGATGGCACTCAAATGGCAAGCTAAAAAGTGAGGATTTATACAAAGATGGCGATCTAGTAGAAAAAACAAAGTATTGGAAAGAAGACGGAACCCCAGAAGATTTCAATTAATAGAATATTTTAGGATCAATTTATCGGTAATCTCATCTTTTCAGCCTAGCTTAAACGAATAATTCAAATAGTATTAAATAGGATTACAAAGCTTAAAACGCAGCCAATTTTATTCTACAAAATTTTGTTAAATCGGCATTAGTGCAATTCTAATGTCTAATCTGAGTTTAATTGTAAATTCCTCATCCCAATAAATTTCGAATTAATAATTGTATGATTCCCTATAATCAAAACAAAAAACGGTAGATAAGCCGTTTTATACCGTATTAAACCACCTGTAACCGGACTCGTAAAGCCAATTACAAAAGCGAGTGTGAGAATAAAACCCCAGAACGGAAGAAGATTTGTGCTTTGCTTCTGTTTTCGAAGCATAACCAGGAAATAAATAAACAAAAGGAACAAAAATATATTCTCCAGAGTAGATAGCATAAGCATTATATTTCTGCCGCTCCATAAAATAGGTTGAAAAAAAGCATCGAAAAAGGTTTTTGGAATCTCATAAAGTACTGACATCGGGTCTGCCGAAATATTATGATAAAAAATCTGATGTTGTGCCTCGCCGAATACGGCAGCCTTCAAAGCCTCTTCTCTCTTACCGCAGAGTAATTCCCTTATAGGCGAGCCCAAATCAGTTGTTATTAATAGTAGGCATATAACAAAAAAAACAGCAGAAATTCGCAATGATTTGGGAGTGGTAAAAAATTTAAAAATAATTGCCAGAATCGAAAATACTCCAATTCCTGAAAGAATATAAAATTTAGTATACAGCAATGCCAATAAGGACATTAAGCAAGCCAATACACTTAGCCAAGAAATTTTATTATGGTTGAATACATTTTTAAAGAAATAAAAGTAAAAACAAATAAAGGCTAAAACAAGAGTGTCTTTTAACAAGCCAGAGCACCAAAATAAAGTAGAAGGCATTAGAAAAAATAATACCCACGCAAGCCTTGAAAAATAGGCTGAATAAGCTTTATAAAAATATGCGAAGGATAGCAGAATAAAGAAATTAAAAAATATAAGATGCGTGAAAATAAAACCGGAACTCAACGGAATAAGCACTGCATGAATACGGGTAATTAATCGATTTGCATTAAAATAATTATAACTTTCAGTCTTAGCATAATCGAGCCATTGTTGCGATTGTTCGGCCCAATTGTGTAATTGATTCCAATACGGCTTACAATCTTCGGACTGCATATCCCATCCGAATAAAAATTTAAAATAAACTATCGGATCTTTTTGCAAGGAACTACTTATTACCGCTGCATCATCATAAAATTTATATACATCGGCCGTACTTCTATTTGCGTAATAATAGGTATATACCCAAAGTAATATAGCACCAAAAATTAATTTAAAGGTAAACAATACATGCCAGGTTCTGTTTCGAAGGTCACCGTCATTAAACACATGCAACTTTGAAATGCCATAAAAAGCAAGTATGCTCCAAAAACAAAACAAAATCGCTTCTATCATACAGAACTAATTACCACCAATGGTTTTTACGAAACCAAATTAACATACTTAGAGCTGTTGCCGCCATAACAACCCAAACCGCTGGATATGCCCATGAGTAATGCAATTCAGGCATATTGTCGAAATTCATTCCGTAAACGCCAACAATAAAGGTAAGGGGAATAAAAATAGTGGCAATTATGGTTAAGGTTTTCATCACATCGTTCATTCTATTGCTTATCGAACTAAGATAGACATCCATCAGCCCCGACGACACATCACGAAATGTTTCGAGGGTATCAATTACGTGTATGCAATGGTCGTATACATCACGCAGATACAGCGTGGTATTGCCTTTAAGCAGTGGCGAATTACCTTTTGATAAAAGTCCGACAACTTCCCGAAGCGGCCAAATGTATTTGCGGAGGTAAATAATTTCTCTTTTCGACTTATGCAATTCCTGCAAAACATTCGAACGTGGTTCTTCCAAAAGCATTATTTCGAGATTCTCCAAATAATCGCCGATGCCCTCCAAAACCACAAAGTAATGGTCCACCAAAACATCCAGCACAGAATACAGTAAATAATCCGCTCCCGACTTTCGTATTTTAATATTTCCTTTTCGAATACGGTCTCTGATGTCGTTAAACACATCGCCTTCATCTTCAATAAAAGTAACCAGTAAATTATCTTTAAGTATTACACTTACCTGCTCGCTTCGCAACTCGTTAGTAACACTATCGAGCTGAATCATTTTACACACCAAATAAATGTAATCTTCATATTCATCGAGTTTAGGCCTTTGATTGGTATGAACAATATCTTCTTGGACCAAAACATGCAAATTGAGAATTTGCCCTATCTTTTCTATGCTTTGGGTATCATGTATTCCACAAACATTCACCCATCGAACCGACTGAGATAAATGTGATTCATGAATAAAATCAACAGGTTGCTTGTTTCGTTCAATTAAATCGGTTGCATTGTATTCAATAAAATCGAGCCAAGGCGTAAAAGTTCTCTTTTCACCAGTGTAGTGCAATGTGGCGGGAGCTAACCCGGCCTTTTGTGCTAGTTTTGGACGTTCGAGCCCGCCAAGTTTGTGCGACAATACACGTTTATGCTTGTTCATGATTTCGGTAAGTGATAACACGTTGTGGAAACGGTATAGTAATACCCTCTTGGTCGAATCGTTTTTTGATACTTAGATTTAGATCTGTGTGTAGTTCAAAAGCATCGGGTGGTTTTGCTACTGAAGGATAGGCCCTCACTTTTATCTCCGATTCTCCAAAACCTATTAAGCGCACTTCGGTGCGTGGTCTCCCTTCTTTAATTTCATCCGAAGTACGACCGTCAACCGATAAAGGATGTTTATCGCACTCTTCACGTATTATGGCAATTACCTTATCGATGTCGCTGGTATAATCTACCGAAAAATCGACATAACGGCGCACCATTTCATCATAAAGATTGTAATTGGTGATAACCTCAGAACTCATTTTTGAGTTGGGAATTACAAAACGCTTATTCTCAAAATTTCGCAAAACGGTATGCCTCAAGGTTATATCTTCTACAATTCCTTGAATTCCAGAACCAACTTCAATGGTATCGCCCACTTTAAAAGGTCTGCTTATTACCATAAACATACCGCTGATGATATTTGAAAATGCTGCCTGAGAGGCAAAACCAATGATGGCCGCTAATATTCCGGCGCCTGCAAAAAGCGAAACCGCTACACTTCTAAAGCGAGGAATGGAATAGATGATAACAATGCAGGCCAAAATGTAAATGGTGGCAGTAATTACATGTTTAAAAAACACGTAGCGGGTTTGGTCAATGTTCATCAGCTGAGCCGTTCTCCGCATGAATTTTCCAATGAAAAAACGTAGCAAACGCTCAACAATTACAGCAATAACAATAATGAGGATTATTTTTACAAATAATCCTGCGGTTTCGCCCAGTTCAGAAATTGAATTCATTGATTACGATGTTTTATGACTAATTATTTTCTAATTAAGTCGAAGCTACCAAAAATAATGTTCCCATCGGGCGACTTCAATTCGTATGAGTATTTTCCTTGTGGCAAATTATCTCCATTAAAATCGTTGCGGTAATTACCAGTTTCAAGAACTTTTTTCCCTGCCCGATTTGTAATCACTAAAGCACTGTATCGCTTCAAATTGGCAATGTAAAAAACATCATTAAAGCCATCTCCATTTGGAGTTAGCATTACCGGGAATACAGGTCGCCCTTCACTTTCGACTTCTTGATCTTTGGTTTCGCGTATGTTATTCTTATTGGGTATCGAATCTAAGGAACTTAACGTAACACTGTCGGTTAAGGCTTCGAGATGCACACCATCAATATAAACATATACTATTCTATCCATAACATCAGAACGTGCCGGTCGTAGCAGTGTGGCCTCATCTATTCGAAAATTACCCATGGTTAAATAGCGCTCTCCACCTTTGGCGATGAACTTAAAACTAACCTGTTGCCAATGCACGGTATCTTCAACAGGTAAGTATTTACGAGTGCGCAATTGAGGTGTACCCTCAATCCGCCCGTTATGGTTGACCTGCATACTATCAGCAGTAAGACAGATGCCAAAATCGTCGGTGTAAGCCCACGACTCGTCGGCAGCGTTTATATAAAACACAAAAAAATATTCGGTATTTGCCTGAAGTACATTTTTAAGTTTAACGGAAATGTATTCGCGATAATTCGGTTGATCGCGATCATATAATACTAAACCGCAATAGTTATTCCCTTCGGCAGCCCTTTGATGGCCCTTATTGCCTTTATGATTAAGTATTAAATTAGGAATGGCTTTAGACGGACTGTACCATGGGCGTACCTGATCGAAACGTGTTTTCGGTTTATAACGGCTGCCATTGGTCAAACGCTCGAAACTGCCATTAGGTATAAGATTTTGTCCTATTCCTGTGTTGATGGTAAAAATAAGTAATGCAAAAACAATCGGTTTCATCGCTGTGTTTTCATTTTTTAATGGTTGAAAACAGGCGGTCTAATTCATCGTTTTTGGCCATTAACCAAGAAAAATCGGCCACCGGACGCAAGGTTTCGAGTCCGTTTTTTTGTTTAATACCTAGCGGCGTACGATTGAGCTTTGCCCGCATAAGCTGGTTACAGATGAGCACAAAATTATGATAGGTTTTCTTCTGTACCTCTGAAATAGTAGTGTTTCGGCGTAAATAAATTTTGAAGGCATCTACCAGTGATGAAAAGGCATCATATTCATTCATTTCATAATATACCTTCATGAGCAGCGATTTTGAATCGAGATGATAATACACATCGTTAAACTCAACACGCAAAAGCATGCGCAAAGCCTTATCCAGCTCGTTCCTCGAAAAATGAACCCAAGCCATGGAATATGTATACGCATTTTCAGCAAAAGCGGGATGGAGCATTGTTTTATGCGTTTCAATAAAATTACCTACCCAATCATGCGCCCCCAAACGAAGTCCCGTAGTTACTATATTTTTAAAATCGGGTTGCGAAATATAACTGCCTTCGAAAAGCAAGCCCTTGGCAAGCATGTCTTGATACAAATTAAAAATATCTCGTAATGCATCAGGATCGCCTGCATTAATTCGCTTTATGCAGAAATTCTGGGCAAAAACGTAAAGGCCCCTTTCTTCAGTTTTACTAAATAGATGGCCAAAATCCTTAAGCGCATTTAAAAGAGATGAGTATGTTTTTTCAGCTTCAGGCTCTGTTAAACTCTCATGAATGATACGATAAACATATATGGCAGGAATATCGTCGAATGTACCTTTTTTGAGATGTTGCACTAAATCGTCAAAAAAGCTTAAGTTATACTTCACCGATAAAATATTACGACGGTTTATCATTTCGCAGTAATAACGAAAGCCACGCGCCAAATAAGTTATTTCAAGGTTATCAATTAAATCTTGCAGCGAATCGTCGAATGCTCGATTTCGATTGCCAGAGGCATACGAATAATTGAGCTCACTAATACGATGAAGGTTGTAATAATAATCGCTATCGCGATATACCGACTTGTTATTAAGCTCTTTAATCTTTTCGAGTTCCTGAAGGAAAAACTTATCAATGTGGCGGTTATGATGCGACTTGGCGAGATAATATTTTTGCTGAAAGGCGTCTTTCTGAAACTCATTCCATGCTAAAAAATCCTCGAGCAACTGGGTTAGATCGCTTTGCAGATAACGCATTTTTTGCTCATCAAGGTGAGCTTTAGCATAGTGCTTCTTAAAAAATGTATCCTTGTCTAATTTAGTTTGAGTAAAATCGTCGGCATATTTAAGCAGATAACCATAAAACACTTCCAGATTTTTATTTCGGTTGTGTAAGGGCGAAGCCAAAAAAAGCTGGAAATCGCGCAATTCCTTTTTGGATAACCTGCCTAATAACTGTAAAAGTTTACCTGACTGCATAATTGTTTCGGCCCTAAAGGTACTGCAATTAGATCCTGAAATGAATCATCGGTTTTTATACTTTTTTACGACAAATTCAAAAAATACATAAACACATATAACGCTATTAATGAGCTATTTGCAAAATATAAATCATATATTATCGTCCCATATATGAGCGCAAACTTCCGATAGTGCACGATAATTGTATGTGCAACATTAAAATATAGGTAACTAAATTCACAACATCAAAAAACAAGAACTCATGCGGAACGTTAACTTAGCTTTTAAATTCGCTGGCCTTTTTGCAACGGCCTTGTTATGTCAGCAACCTCTTAGTGCAAAGGGCGAAAAAGTTGAACTCATTATCCGTGGCGAGGCATTGCGTGCCTTAGAAGCGGGTACTTCGGTTCATGTACATATGAACTTAGATGGAGTTAAACCCACTCATTTTGAAACCAATGCGATTAATAATCCCTTTACCAACGTGGACGATTTCAGAATTGAAAGCCGTGGCGATGGAAAAGTGGACGTAGACATAATCATACGAGCAGAAAATGTAAACAGCAACAACCAAGGAACTGACACCGAAGTTATGGTTGGAGTAATGGATTTAGATTACATTACTGTTGATAATATTTCTGGTGTTTTTGAAACCGGTTCTGAGTCAAACAGCAATGTGCAAGCCCGTATCATGAAAGGCGATGAAAGCAAGCCTAATGATTTCATAGAGGCCGATTTAAATTTCAAAGCAGAAACTGTGAATTATACCAGTTTAGCAGATGAACTAATGGTATATCCCAACCCGGCTGTGGGCGGTATATTCAATATTAAAATAAGCGGAATGGAAATTCAAGGTAACATTGCCGTGCACAATGCCTTGGGAGCTATAGTTGCTGTAATAAAACCAGAGTTCAATAACGCAGTGCAGGAAGTAAAATTAACTACCTTGCCTGAAGGTGTTTATTACCTGCGGCTAACTACCAACAAAGGGGAACAAATACGTAAGTTTCAAATAGTAAATCGATGAGATTTTCATCTAAGTTTTAAAACGCAAGGGCTTAACCTTTGCGTTTTTTGTTTATAGCCACTTCGTTTTTCGATTACCTCATTGCTTTAAGTATCAAGGAAAAGATACCATAGCAACGCTCATAAATGAATGGGTAACCTGAAAAAATTAAAAGTTTGCATTTTAGTATGGAGGTGACTTTTATAAAAAAGGACAAACTCAATTTAAAGAGCTTGTCCTTAGTTTAGTGGAGCCGGCGGGAGTCGAACCCGCGTCCAAACAAGGTATTCATACGCCTTCTACATGCTTATTTTCGGATTACTTGTCGGGAAACAGCAGGACCAAAACAAACCAACCGCTTCCGTAGCTCCTTAAACTTCAATGCAGCTACGAAGCAAAACTGCACCTATCTCAAACTTTACGATGCCTTGTAGGGGACGACTTGAGAAAACTTCCCCCGAAGACAACTGGGGTTTACCCTATCGGATAAACGGGGCCTCATCCATCCTGGATTAAGCAGCCAGTGCGAGTTGTTTTCGCCAGTTATTGGCTCGCGGATTGTTTTATCGGGTTAACCTCGCAACACCCGGCATGCTTACGCATCAATGCGCTTGCTGTCGAAACCTTTACGGCCCCTATAATTGCAGTAAAATTACCGCTTATTTTTTACATATAACGAACGATTAAAGGTAAATTGTGTTAATTACAGAAAAAAATCAAAACATTGCAGTCATTTACCCAAGAAACCTTGCCTTACTTTGTTTTCATGAATTACATCTGTCATATGCGCTCAAAACTCTCCTTCATTTTTGCATGCATCCTAAGCAGTAGTTTATGCGCACAATCTTCGTCCACTCATATTTTACAGCAACTGCATAAGCTCGAAAAAACGGCTACTGTATTGTATATCGCCGCACATCCCGATGACGAAAACACCCGACTTTTGAGCTATCTCAGCAACGAACTTCATCTGCGTACCGCCTATCTATCGCTCACTCGAGGCGATGGAGGTCAAAATCTTATTGGCGACGAAACCGAAGAGGCACTCGGCATTATCCGCACCCAGGAATTACTTGCAGCAAGACGTGTTGATGGAGCCGAGCAATACTTTACACGTGCATTCGACTTTGGTTATTCAAAAACACCCGAAGAAACATTTCGTATTTGGAATAAAGATTCAGTGCTGCACGATGTGGTGTGGATTATCAGAAAACTGAGGCCCGATGTAATCATTACCCGTTTTCCTACAACAGGTGAAGGCGGTCACGGCCATCATACTGCCTCTGCAATGCTAGCCGAACAAGCATTTGCAGCTGCAGCCAACAAAAAGATGTTCCCCGAACAGCTTAAATACACCGAGGTGTGGCAGGCTAAACGTCTCTATTGGAACAATTTTATGCCCTCGCGCGACGAAAAAACAGATACCCGCCATATGCTTAAACTGGATGTGGGAGCCTATAATTGCATGCTGGGTCTAAGCATGGGCGAAGTGGCTTCGTTAAGCCGATCGCAGCATAAAAGCCAAGGTTTTGGTGTAAAAAAACAACGTGGAACATTGATTGAATACTTTACTTATCAAGCCGGCGATTCGGCAACTGCTTCGCTTTTTGAAGGTATTCAACTTGGTTACGAATCGTTTAAAAACCATAAGGAGATTGAGCAAATTTTCGTACAAATTAACAAGGCACATTCGGTCCAGTATCCCGAAAAAACCATTCCGCTGCTTGTTGAACTCGATGCACTTCTTAAGAAATCATGTCCATCGGCAATGTATGAGGTAAAACATCAGCATATCAGCGAGTTAATCAAACATTGTGCGGGACTTTTTACCGATTTTATTTCACCTGCTTTTAAATATTGCCCCAACGATACACTTACTGCTACTTTAAGTATCATCAAGCGAAATGTGGGAAATGTTGTTCTTAAAAAACTTTCTTGTTCCAATCAATTCATCGAATTTGGTAAAGCCGATAGCCTAAACACCAATAGCTTAACCGAGAAAAAATTATTTCTGAAAATTCCGACAGAAATTGGATATTCGAACCCATACTGGCTTCAAAAAGCGCATTCAGAAGGCTTGTTTACCCATCCCCACTTTAGCATTACAGGCACCGCCGAAAGTCCTGCACCCTTAACAGCCGAATTAATTATTGAAATTAATGGTTTTCCTTTAAATATAAGTCTCCCGTTGCAGTATAAGTGGGTAGATCCGGTAAAGGGTGAGTTGCTCCGGAAAGTTGAAATCGTGCCAACATTAGTGGCACATCCAGCATTGCCGGTTGTTGTAAACACGGGTTCAGATATTTGCAGCATCGAATTAAGATTGGATGTAAACAAAGCTAATCTCAACGGCACCATACAGCTTGTAAATGCAGAACAATGGGGCATTCGAGCATTAACCGAAAAAATTAAGATTAAACCCGGATTAATGAGCCAAACCATACGGTTTGATGTTGAGCTCAAACCCACCAGAGCCCTTCGTGATGCATTTACTGCACCACTTACCTTTAGCTTTACCGATTCGATGAGCGGAAAAACAGAGGCGTTACTTCAAACGCGCAAAGTGGCTTACGACCATATTCCCACTCAAACCTGGCACCAGCCCTGTTTAATTCGTTATGTATATGCCCCAATGAAACGCGAAGTTTCGCGCATTGGATATGTTGAAGGGGCTGGCGACGAAGTAGCCGAAGCCTTGATGGGAGCGGGATATAAAGTTGAAATATTAGGCGATGCGCAAATTAAGAAGCTTCATCCCGACGATTTTGAGGCTGTGGTAGTGGGTATTAGGGCCCTGAACTCAGAAGAACGCATTGGTACATGGATGCCCTATCTGCTCGAATATTGCCGCAAGGGAGGAACACTTGTAATGCAATACAATACACGCAACTGGATCAGCGACGTTAAAGTGCAGCCTGGTCCCTACCCCTTTGAGATTAGCCGCAACCGCATTACCGACGAAACTGCCGAGGTGCGATTTACGCAAAAAGATGCACCGATTTTGAATTCGCCAAACATAATATTACAAAGCGATTTTAGTTACTGGGTGCAAGAACGAGGCGTTTATTTTGTAGAGAAATGTGCTCCTGAATACAGCGATGTGCTGCGCATGAACGACCCGGGCGATAAGGAATTTTCGGGCGCCCTTATTACCGCACCTTTTGGTGAAGGAACGTACGTTTATACAGGACTTTCGTTCTTTAGGCAGTTACCGGCCGGTGTACCTGGTGCCTTTAAATTGTTTGCCAACCTGATAGCCGCCGGAAAAAATGAAAAATACTGAGAAAAGGTGGTATGTCTGGTATATCGCTTTGGCGGCGTTCTTAGTGCTGCAAATCCTTATTTATAGTCTGCTTACCAAAATGTTTTCATGACAACCATAGACTGGATTGTTCTTATTTTTACGCTAATTGCGACCGTTACCTACGGAGTGTATAAAGGTAGGGGATCGAATTCGCTGGATGCGTATTTCAGAGGAAATCGCCAAATGCCTTGGTTTTTGGTTTTGCTGGGTATCATGGGAACACAGGCCAGTGCCATTACCTTTTTGTCGGGGCCTGGCCAGGCCTATTCCGACGGAATGCGCTTCGTGCAATATTATTTTGGACTGCCGCTAGCCATGATCGTAATATGCGTTTGGTTTGTGCCGGTATTTTCTCGTCTTAATGTTTACACGGCCTATGAATATCTGGAACAACGATTTGATACGCGTGTGCGCCGACTAACGGCCATATTATTTCTTATTTCGCGGGGTTTGTCAACGGGGGTGAGTATTTATGCTCCATCGCTCATATTAAGTTCGCTGTTTGGTTGGAATATTTACTTCACCAATGTTGTTATGGGAGGCGCATTGATTATTTACACCGTATCGGGCGGCGCCAAGGCCGTGGCTTACACGCAAAAGCTGCAGCTGTTTATCATATTTGGTAGTCTTTTTCTTGCGGGATGGATTTTAGTGGAAATGCTGCCTTCGGGCATTGGCTTTACCGATGCCTTGCACATAAGCGGACGCTTGGGGCGTTTAAACATTATAACCTCAGGATTTACGGAGGATGGATTTGACTGGAGCGACAAATACAATATTTTAAGTGGCCTGATTGGCGGTTTTTTTCTGGCGCTGTCCTACTTCGGCACCGACCAATCGCAAGTGGGCCGTTATCTTACGGCCCAATCCGAAGCCGAAAGTCGTAAGGGATTACTCATGAACGGATTTGTAAAAATACCTATGCAGTTTTTTATCCTGTTGTTGGGTGCCTTGGTGTTTTCATTTTACCATTTTACTCAGGCTCCGGTATTTTTTAATCAGGCGGCACTTAATCAAGCCAAATCGGGCATTCACGGCGATTCGGTATTGCTTATCGAAAATCAGTTTGAAAGCTTAAACAAAGAACGATTGCACTATACACTTGAATTTTCAAAAGCCCGAAAAGTTAACGACAAGGCTACGATGAACAGCGTATTGGATTCGTTACATCGCTCTGAAAAGCAATTGGCTGTGTACCGAAGCACCATTAAATCGCTCATCTCTCGATCAGATGCTGGCCTTGACGCCAACGACACCAATTACATTTTTCTGCGGTTTGTAGTTGATTTTCTGCCAAAAGGCTTGGTGGGATTGCTTATTGCTATAATCTTCTTGGCTGCTTGGGGTTCTATAGCGGCGGCATTAAACGCCCTGGCATCATCGAGCCTTATCGACATCCATAAACCGATGGTAAATTCCAAATCCGATCTAAGTCCAGAAAAGGAATCGACTTTGGCGCGTTATTACAGTTTGGGATGGGGGATTTTTTGCGTATCAGTGGCATGCTTTGCAGGCGAAATTGGCAACAGCCTTATTGAAACGGTTAATATTCTGGGCTCGTTGTTTTATGGAACGTTATTGGGTATTTTCATCACTGCATTCGCATTTAAGCACATTGGATCGAACGCAGTATTGGGTGGTACCATGGTTTCACAAGTTGCGGTTTTGACAGTTTACATCCTAAGCGACATCAGTTTTTTATGGTATAATGTATTGGGTTGTTTATTGGTATGCGGGGTAGCCTTATTGCTTTCCATTTTCGAGCTTAAGAAAAACTGATGTTGCTCGTTTCGTTTTGCTTGTTTACCTTGCTGACTTTACCTACCCGCTATGCAACCACTACGGCATTTTGACAATCTTGACGCCCTGCGTTTTTTGGCTTTTTTCTCAGTATTTTGTCTGCACATGGTCAGTTTTGGCCTCTATTATAACGGCGAAGCTTGGTACCGTTGGATTGAAGAATCTTTGCTACTCAATGGCGACTTAGGGGTAAATTTCTTTTTTACGCTTAGCGGCTTCCTCATCACTAACCTGCTTCTACAGGAAAGGGAAGACACCGGAAAAATATCGGTAGGCAATTTTTACATTCGCCGCTTTTTGCGCATCTGGCCTTTGTATTTTGTGCTAGTGGCAGTTGGTTTTATTGTTATTCCTTCCATACTTAGTGCATTTCCCCAAGCCAATCCCTTTAAGCCCGAGTTTTCGCTTATACCTTACGACAGGCTAGTGTATTACCTCAGTTTTTTAGTAAATTATGATTTGACGGTGAACCCCTATCCAAGTCCGGTGTTGGCTGTATTATGGTCTATTTCTGTGGAAGAGCAGTTTTATATTTTCTGGCCGCTGCTCATTGCTTTTATACCCCGTAAATATTTAATCTATTCATTATTTGGAGTATTGGCGGCCACCTTTCTGTTTCGATTCATGCAATGGACCGAAATCGCTTCATTATTTAATACCTACCAGCTCGGAAATGTAGATGTAGCGCATCCGGCCGATGTGGTGGCTCGGTTCGAAACTTTACGACGAAAAGCAACAATGATAACAAGGTTTCACACCTTCAGTATTCTTTCAGATATTACAATGGGTGCCTTGCTGGCTTATGGGTTATTTTATTCGGAGCGCTTAAGAATGTATTTTAAAAATCTGCCCACAAAATCTATTGTGCTCCCTTATTTATTGGCCATAATGCTGGTAATAATCCGTGAGGAAACCTACAGCCTGCGATTTTATTCCATTATTCCTTTAGTTCATGCTTTTGAACCCATGTTGTTCTCATTTGTATTTGCATTCATCATTGGTGAGCAGCATTACTCCGACCATAGTTTTTTCAGATTTGGGAAACTGAAATTAATGTCGGAATTCGGTAAATATTCATACGGCATGTACATTTGGCATTTGGTAGTAATTTGGTTGGTATTCTTCGCATTTCAGCTGTTTCATTTACAACCCGATGTGGACAACCCATGGGTGTTTTTGGCGCAAATAATCCTTTGCTTTACCATTACACTTTTTGTGGCAAAACTAAGCTACCACATCATCGAGGCGCCATTTCTTAAATTACGCAACCGCTTTCGGTCGCGAGCAGGTGCCGACCATTTCATGAAAGGAGAAATGCCCGATTAATTCGCAAGGATAAAATCGGTTTCCCTAACAAATCCGCGATTCAACAGCTCGCTTTCGATTAATTTCCATGCATGTCGATTCGAAACCAGCGAAATGAGATAAAAACCTCTTTTGGGAACAACTTCATACCAAGGGATAAAAGTTATTCCGTCAATTTTACGAGGCATTAAATCGCTAAAAGCATCAATAGTAAGGCCCAATTCCTGTAATTGTCTAATTTTTAATTTGGCCTTTTTACCACCACCAATTATTAAAATAGGTTTTGTTATTCTGCATTTTTGCAATAGCCAATTGGCCAGATATGCAAGTCGGATGCGGCTAAATGCATCGTCGCTATAAGCGGGATGCTGGCGACTCAAGCGTTGCGGTGCATCATTCCATCTTAAAATAGGCACATCAAGCTTTGCAAAGGAATATGGATGCTCGTTTAATACGTGCAGCCAAAGTTCATAATCTTCAGGGAATGAACCTTCCAAATAAGGCGGAACGCGTGAGGTCATATTTTTACGAAACATCACGCTGGGATGTGCCACAGGCGATTCAATGAAGCGATACCAATACATGTGTTCGGGTGTGCGAATGGAGTTTATTTGTTCAACATATTCGAAATAGCCCTTTTGCATTTGGGAATCTCCGCCATATTCAACCAAACCCGAAACTAGTTTTATATCGGGATGTTCGTCTAAAAAATCGGCCTGGAGTTTTAAACGATGTGGGAGCATAACATCGTCAGCGTCCATCCGAGCAATATAAGGGCAAGACGAAGCTGCAATGCCCGCATTAAGAGCATTAACAATTCCCGTTTGTGGCTCCTGAACAAGGTTTATCTGAGCATATTTTTGAGCCAATAAAAGCGCTAAATCAGAGGGATGCGTATTATTATCGACTAAAATTAACTCACAAGATTCGCTCTGCTCTAAAACAGAATTCACTGCTTGTGGCAGCATTTTATCAGCATTAATAAACGGTAATACAACAGAAACACGCAATTTATTTAGAGCATCTATGTCTGCAAATAAAGTAAAATAAACCTAACACTTCAATACATGGTGGATACCAAATTTTATGGGGATGATAGATATTTACCGGGTTTAATTTACAATGCGATTAATCGGGATAATTATACTGAAAAACCAATATATCTTTCGTTGTATGATACTATAATATAAAATACATTCACTGAAAGCTCTCTGTAAAATCATGCATCAAATTAATGAGAAATTCAAGCTTGAATTCAACATCTAATATTAGCCAATCTATTTAGAAACATTAAATCTAAAATGCATTACATCGCCATCATTGACAACATATTCCTTACCTTCAACAGATAATTTCCCATTGTCTTTGCAAGCAGTTTCAGAACCATAATGGATATAATCGTCGTACTTAATTACCTCCGCCCGAATAAATCCAGTTTCAAAGTCGGTATGAATTACCGCTGCAGCCTGTGGCGCTCGCATGCCTCGGGTAATGGTCCAGGCTCGCACCTCTTTTTCGCCTGCCGTAAAATACGTTTGCAAGTTCAATAAACTGTAGGCCGATTTAATGAGCTTATTCACTCCCGGTTCTTCAAGCCCTATTTCTGAAAGAAAGGCCACTTTATCTTCATAGGTTTCTAACTGCGAAATTTCAGCTTCCATGGCGGCTGTAATAATCAAAAGTTCTGCTCCCTCGCCCTCAATCGCCTTTCTAACAGCATCAACGTGCGCATTCCCTGTTTGAGCCGAAGCTTCATCTACATTACATACATAGAGAACAGGCTTATTGGTGAGCAGGTACATTTCATGAGCAAATTCAATATCTTCCGGACGATCAAGTTGAACACTACGCGCCGATTTACCTTGCTGCAATGCCTCTTTATAACGCATCAACACTTCATGTTGTTTCTTGGCATCCTTATCGCCGGCACGAGCTTGTTTTTCAATTTTTTGAATCCGCTTTTCAACCGTATCTAAGTCTTTAAGCTGCAACTCCCAATCAATTACCTCCTTATCGCGCACGGGATTCACATTCCCATCCACATGCACTACATTCGGATCGTCAAAACAACGTAACACATGTAATATAGCATCGCACTCGCGAATATTTCCTAAAAACTGATTGCCCAAACCCTCGCCTTTCGAGGCTCCCTTAACCAAACCGGCTATATCAACTATTTCTACTGTTGTTGGAATAATTTTTAAAGGTTTCACCAAATTAGCCAATGCCGTTAAACGCTCGTCAGGAACTGTAATAACGCCTACATTAGGCTCTATGGTGCAAAACGGAAAGTTTGCCGCCTGCGCTTTTGCATTGCTTAAGCAATTAAACAATGTTGATTTTCCAACGTTTGGTAATCCAACAATACCACACTTTAGTGCCATATCCTATATTTTGGGCGCAAAATTAACCAAACTAATGAAAGTTGATTCGTATATTCGAATAAACAGTACCTTTAATTCATAAACCGTTCACATGAAATCAAAACTACTGATAGCACTGATTTTATATTTACTAGCAATTTCAGGTGTCATGGGGCAAATTACCCTCGAATTTAGCGACTACCATAAGTTTGATAACAAATATTACCGTGGCTTCATGCTTCAGGATTTGAATACTATCGAAATAAGTGCTGCAGGGCCCGACCAATTCTGGGATTATTTCCTGCTCAGCGATCAATCCAATGATACACTAAGTATCTTAAAGGTGGACGAAACACCATATGTTGAATTCTTTCCTCAGGCCGAGATTGCGCTTACTTCTAATTTTGAAAAATTTTATTACGAATCGCTGGAGCCCGAAGGAGTGAAAATTATGGGACTCTCCATCATCAATCCCATTGATACGAGCGTTACCATTATTCCTTACGAATTTGAAGGAATTGCACTACCCTTTCCATTGAATTATGAGGATTCCTACACCTTTAATTATGCATTTAATCAATACTTAAGCCCGCAGGATGGCATAATACCCGGTTCTGACGACTCTACATGGATTCGCTCGCGTGTTAACATTGATATTGATGTTGATGCATTTGGCACACTAACGGTTCCGGCCGGAACATTTGAAGTATTGCGTTTAAAACAGATTTCAGAAAAAACAGATAGCGTTTATATTTTCAACGAATTGCAGGAATGGGAATATTTCAATATTTATAACGAAAGCTCAAATACTTATTTGTTTTACACCAAAAATATTGGAGCATCCTTACTAACAATAACCGAACGCGAAAATCAAGTAACTGCCTTAAGTTTTTTAAAAGGATTTATTATTGATCAAATTATAAATCCAGAACAACAAATTTCAAAAGTTTATCCCGTGCCTGCCCAAGATCGCCTTAGCCTAGATGTTTTGAATGAAGGGTCTTACCGAATTTATTCGATGGACAATAGATTAATGGATTCAGGCCAATTGGTGAAAGGTCAAAATGTACTCGACATTTCAAAATTAGGAGTTGGCGTTTATTTTATACAATCATCAAATTATGCAGGGCATAGCAATCAAAATGTGCGTTTTATTGTTGCCCGATAAATGCCGAATATGAACCTGAGCTTAGCTATTTCTCCTTGCCCAAACGACACCTTTTCATTTCATCATATTTTACATCACCAAAAGGAGCATTCATTTAATCTTCATTTTTTAGATATCGAAGAATTAAATAAAAATGCATTAAAAGGCAGCTTCGATATTACCAAAGTTTCATTTGGCATTATTCCATTAATTGCTGAAGAATACGAAATTTTAGATGCCGGTGCTGCTCTGGGATTTGGATGCGGCCCCCTGCTTATTGCAAAAACAGCCGATGCAATTGAAAATACGAAAAACTTAAAAGTTTTAATTCCGGGAAAGCACACCACGGCCAATCTTCTTTTGAGTGGCGCATTTCCCCAAATTGTTGAAAAGGAAGAATGTGTATTTTCAGAAATTGAAGCAAAACTCTTACATAATGAAGCCGATGCAGGTCTTATAATTCACGAAAATAGATTTACATACGCTTCAAAAGGGCTAGTTAAAATTGTCGATTTAGGCGAATGGTGGGAAGCCCAAACCGCAATGCCGGTTCCATTGGGCTGCATTGTAATAAAGCGAAATTTGCCGTTTAGCCTTAAAAAATCTATTGAAGAACGTATTAAACAAAGCATACAATGTGCCTTTTCAAAGCCCGATGATTCGATAAAATTTGTATCAGAACATGCCCAAGAAATGGACACCAACGTAATGCGGAGCCACATTGAACTTTATGTTAATGAATACAGTATTTCATTGGGGGAGAGAGGAAGAGCAGCGGTTCATCAATTGCTCGGCCATGTTTCTTTAAGTAAACACAGTTCGTTATTTCTTTGAAAATCGGTGGTGTTTTCTAATTACCTTAACCCAAATTGTGCAATAGAATTGCACAATTGGCCGCAAGGTCCGAATGAATCTGTGATTTGTCGAGATTAACCCAGATGCATCCCTCAGACTTAACGCGCTAATCATTAGTTCATTTCATTTCTTACGCTTAATCTGGGTGTAATGATGTAGATTTTCCACTCATACCTTTTAATTTGGTTATTTGATTAGCACATAGGCCATACTCAAGCCCGCGGATGAAAATCCTTAATTACCTGTCGCAGATAATCGCGATCGAGATGGGTATAAATTTCGGTGGTAGTGATGCTTTCATGCCCGAGCATTTCCTGTACTGCACGCAAATCGGCACCTCCTTCAACCAGTGAAGTAGCGAACGAATGCCTGAAGGTGTGCGGCGAAATCACTTTGCGGATTCCCGCCTTAGCGGCCAAATCTCTTACAATTATAAATACCATCACGCGGGTAAGTCGCTTTCCGTTTCGGTTAAGAAATATAATATCGCCTTCGCCCGATTTTGGAATAACATGAACACGTATATTTTTAATGTAATTGTCAAGAATTCGGCCCAATGACGATGGGAAAGGTACCAAGCGCTCTTTATTGCCTTTACCGGTTACCTTAATGATGCCCGCCTGCGGATGAAGATCAGAAATTTTCAAATTCACCAATTCAGATACCCTTAATCCACAACTAAAAAGGGTTTCCAAAATGGCTTTGTTTCGTTCGCCTTCGGCTTTTGAAAGATCGATGCAGGCAATCATGGAATCGATCTCGCTAACATCTAAGGTAACGGGGAGCTTACGACCCAAACGGGGGGCGTCTAAACGTTCGGATGGATCGTCGTTTATGGCATTTTCAAGAAGCAGGTAGCGAAAAAAAGCACGGATGCCCCAAATCAATCGGGCCTGAGAGCGGGCCTGCAATCCCAACTTTGCACACCATTGCAGCATATCGCGCAGCTGCTCGGTTTTTACCGATTGCGGGCTCACTTGTATTCCATGCACCTCAAAATAGGCCAAAAGCCTAGCCATATCTTGCTCATAGGCAGCAATAGAATTGACCGAAAGCGAGCGTTCCAGCTTTAAATAAATACGAAATCCACGCAAAGCCGTTTTCCAGTCCATTTCATTTGTATTTTAGCTTCGTCATGGCAAAGCACCTGCATATTATTAACGGCCCTAATTTAAATCTTCTGGGCAAACGCGAAACAGAAGTTTACGGCGATGTGCCGTTCGACGAATATCTCGAGCATTTGCGCATGCAGTTCCCAAAATTAAACATTACCTATTTCCAAAGCAACGTTGAGGGTGAGATCATTAATAACATTCAGGAAATGGGTTTTAAGGCAAGTGGAATTTTATTGAATGCTGGCGCATATACGCATACCTCATTAGCTATTGGCGATGCCATTGCCGCCATTCAAGCTCCTGTAGTTGAAATTCATATTAGCAATATTTTTGCTCGTGAAGAAATTCGTCACCGCAGTTTTATCGCGGCTAATGCTATGGGTATTATTTCGGGTTTTGGACTGGAAAGTTATCGATTGGGTATACTCTATTTTATTTGATTTTTATGAGCAAGCGTTATTTTGTGGCCGGCATTGGAACCGGCGTAGGAAAAACTGTGGCATCGGCCATACTCTGTAAAGCATTGCAAGCAGCTTACTGGAAGCCTCTTCAGTCGGGCGATCTCGAATTTGGCGATACCGATAGAGTCAACACTCTGCTGAATGATGAAAAACAAATTTCGTTTCCTGAAGCTTACCGTCTCCCCTACCCGATTTCGCCCCATGCTTCGGCAGAACGAGCCGGTGTAAACATTGATATAGAAAAAATTATCGTTCCGAATCACAACAGAACATTAATTATTGAAGGCGCCGGTGGCTTGATGGTGCCCTTGCGTTATGACTTACTGTATTTAGATTTAATTCCTCGATTCGAGGCCGAAGTAATATTAGTAAGCCGACATTATCTGGGCAGTATTAATCATACCCTTTTAAGTATAGAGGCGCTGAAAAGTCGAAATATTAAGGTAAAGGGGATTCTTTTTAATGGATCAGAGGTGGCCGAAACCGAAAAGGTGATTACACAATATTCGCCCTGGCCAATATTGGGGAGAATTGATGAAACCCAGGAACCGGATGCAGCATTTGTTAACGAACAAGCCTTAAAATTCACTGCATTATGAATTGGCAGCAACGCGATGCCGCGTGCATTTGGCATCCGTTTACCCCGGCATCGGCAGAGCCCGAAATAGCTGTGGTAAAAGCCGAAGGCATTTGGCTGCACACCGAAGATGGACGTAAAATTCTGGATGGAACCTCGTCGTGGTGGGTGAATGCACACGGGCACGCGCACCCATACATAGCCGAACGACTTGCACAACAAGCTAAAACGCTCGAGCATATTATTTTTGCCGGATTTACTCATCCCCCTGCCATCGAACTCGCCGAACGGTTATTGTCCTTCATAAATGGACCTCAAAGCCGCATATTTTATTCGGATAATGGAAGTACCGCTGTAGAAGTGGCCCTAAAAATAGCCTTACAATTTTTTAAAAATCAAAATATCTCCAAAAAACGCATCATTGCATTCGAAAATGCCTATCACGGCGATACCTTCGGCGCTATGAGTGTTGGGCATAGAAATGCGTTTTCGGCAGCATTCGCCGACCTGTTATTTGAAGTTGATTTTATTCCTGCTCCCGAATCGGGTAAAGAAAATGAATCGTACTCAAAATTTAATGAACGTATAAAACAGGGCGATGTGGCAGCGTTTATCTTCGAACCCTTAGTACAAGGGGCCGGAGGCATGCGCATGTACTGCCCTGAAACGCTTAACAAAATGCTGGTTCAATGTAAATTTTACGGAGCATTGAGTATTGCCGACGAAGTATTTACCGGATTCTATCGAACGGGAACGCCACTGGCTATGCAGCAGCTGCCTAAAATGCCTGATATAATATGCTTGAGTAAAACCTTAACCGGCGGAACGTTGCCTTTAGGAGTAACGGCAGTGCCTGAATTTATATTTAATGCCTTTCAAAGCAAGAATCCTAACCACACGTTCTTTCATGGACATTCTTTTACGGCTAATCCACTTGCCTGCACTGCGGCACTCGCATCCCTCGATTTATTGTTAAAAGAAGATTGCATAAACAACATAAGCTTTATAGAAAAACAGCATCAAGCTTTTGCATCACATATAAAACAACATCCGGCTATTATGGAAGTGCGACACCTTGGAACGATCCTGGCTATTGAAATGCACGCGCGAGGTGAACATGGATATTTGAATCCTATAGCACCTAAACTCACAAAATACTTTCTGGAAAGGAACATCTATCTACGACCATTAGGAAATGTGGTGTATTTCACGCCGCCTTATATAATTAAAGACGATGAACTGCAAATCGTCTATAACACTATTATTGATTGTCTCAATCAATATGAATAAACTTAGCTTATACTTTAATTAAGTAAAGTTTTTAACACATACAATAGCAGTTTGTTAGTTATTAAAGCCGAATAATTTTGAGCTATATACAATACGATTGTAATACGCTGCGTTAAAAAAATGTAACCTTTAATATCCACGTTATGGCAGCCCTCAATCAACTCAATCGAAGATGTTTAATTTCTGCAAGCCTTACTATTGTAATTATCGGCTGTATAGTATTAATAAGTTAAACAACTTAAGTATAAGGATAATATCACCCATTATTTTCAATTTATTAATGCTCATGAACATGAATTATATAAAGAATCTTTCAAAATTAATTCTCGCTATTATTGGCGTAGTTGTATCTTGTTTTATGGGCTTACTATATGCTGGTTTTTGGGGAGCATTAGTTTTGGGTATGCTAAACACTTTAATTTATTTCCTACTTATCAAAAAGCCAGCAAAATTAACCCCGCTTAAAGTTACTGCAGTTTTTTGTGCTTGGTCGATCACAGGATATTTGTTAATGAATGCGTTGGGACTTCTACATGCCAACGAACGTGTTCATAATAAACTAGCATTTATAAAAGAACAACTTTATTTACAGGGGCATAATCCACAATGGATAATTATATCTCAAAAAAGGGGCTATTTGTATAATTTAATTTTACATTGGAAAGGCACAGCAGTAAAGAATTCAGAACATCTACACGGAAATGCCATTGATGTATTTGTTTTAGATATAGATGGAGATGGAACCTATACATACAGCGATTATGAATTAATGCAAAAGGCCGGTAAATTGTATGATAAAAAAATTAATAGAAGAGGTGTTGTGGCGCATTATTTTAATAAGGGAAATTCACTTGATAAGCATATGGTTCATTTACATAGTCTCTAAGTTTATCAACCATGCCAAATAGAATATAAAACAGTTTAATTAAAAAACAAGAAAATGTAATTAAAAAGAAAATCTGTAATTATTTTTGGAATTTCATCGATAATTATTTGTAGCGGTTTATTTTTCGTATTTGGCTACAATAAAATCAAATCAATAATTGTCTCTAAATTAAATCCTAAACCTTTTGTACCCGCTAAATGCATCGATTGTAATACCTACTTTTACGATGGTGTATATACCCATGAAAAGGCTTATCGAAAAGACGGAATTCAACCACAAAAATCCCTTGAAGATCTTGATAAACTTAACGAAAATGGCATTCTTGAAGAAGTAGAGAATAATGATTTTTTCTTTGTTGCAAATCTTGAACACTCACGGCCTTTTTTGTTGGCAAAGGCGTATATTTTTTTGAATGATTTAGGAATGCGATATAAAGAAAATTGTGATAAAAACCAGCTCGAATACAAATCCTTTAAGATTACCTCTTTAACACGAAGTATTGAATCAGTCAACAAACTTCAAAAAGTTAATACCGTTGCTATTGAAGATAGCCCGCATTTAAGAGGAAAAACATTTGATATTAGCTATGCTCACTTTGGCGAGCATACGGCCCAATTGACACAGTTTATCAAGGCGTTGAATGAGGCTAAAAAAGAGGGTAAGTGTTACGTAAAATATGAGCAGAGTACAGGATGTTTGCATATTACTGCTATATAGCATGATATAATTTAGGGGTACACGTATAATCAAATATGATTGGTTTAAATGATAAAATTTAATTACTTAAATAAATATAATAACTATGAAGTATCTAACACTATTAATTGCTTGTATAATTACGCTTAATATACAAGGGCAAAAAAAGAATTCAATAAAAATTTATACTACAGAAAAAAAGGGGAATAATTCCGCAGAAAAACTTATACAATCGCTCATCGGCGAAGGGGTAATTTTAAAAAACTACAGTATTACAAAAGCACGAAGTCTTCAGGCATTCGGATTTTTTGAAGATAAAAAACAACAATTGGGTATGGAAAATGGATTGGTAATGAGCACTGAATCCATTGCTGATCTTTCGCCCAAAAAAGCCACTGGAACAGCAATCACGAATAAAGACTTCAACCCTATTAATCATAAAAAAAACGAAGGAAACTACCCACCCATTGAAAAATTTATTAATAACCAAAAAACATTCGATGCCTGTGTTATTGAATTTGATGTGGTACCAACAGCTGATACCCTTAGTTTTAATTATGTATTTGGATCGAATGAGTATGATCAATTTGTAGGTACACAATTCAACGATATCTTTGCATTTCTAATAAGTGGCAAAAATATTGGAATAGATAAAAATCTAGCAGTGGTGCCTAACACGCAAATTCCAGTTTCAATTAATACCATAAATGGCGGCCGAACAGATAAAACTGGAAAAAATATTGTTAAGGCATCAAACTCCACTTTTTTCGTATCAAATTCTGACCATTCATTGGGAGTTAATTACAACGGTGTAACACGCCTTATGCAAATTAGACAACCCGTTATTCCCTATGAAACCTACCACATACGTTTATGCATCGCAGATGTGAGTGATCGGGCTTATGATTCGGGTGTTTTTATCGAAGGTAAAAGCTTTATTGCCTATGATAAAACGTATAATGTTCTGTTTAACAATAATGATACAGACCTAGAACCTGGGTATAAAACATTTCTTGAAAATTTAACCGCCACATACAAAAATAATCCGCAAGGAGCCATAATTGTTACGGGGCACACCGACGAAAGTGGTAACAGCGATGCTAATATGTCGTTGTCGTGCGCAAGAGCCAATAAAGTAGCTCAATACTTAAAACAATATGGGATTAGCGAAGAACGCATCATCATTGATTGTAAGGGCGAAACCATGCCTGCCTTTAGTAATCAAACCGGTAAGGGCGCAGCGCTTAATCGAAGAGTAGAAATTAAAGTAACGGGTGATATTGAAGTATATCAACAAAAGAAACGCGAAAAAGATCAGGCTACTCAAAATATAGAAAGTAATAAATCCTTGCTTATAAAGAACTTCCCCAATCCATTTAAAGGACAAACTACACTTGACGTTTTCATTAATGAAACTGTAGCTGATGCTTTTATAAATATTACCGATATAAAAGGTAACACCTTAAAAACCATACATATTCTTGAAAGAGGGAATACCACCATTAATCTTAACCTTCAGGAAGAGGCCATAGGAACATTTATCGCTACACTTATTACCGATGGGGTTCCACAGAACACCTTAAAGCTCTCCCTGCAATAACAAATTACTATGAAAACCAAAAGATTTATTCGAAATACACTTATTTTAATTGCACCATTTTTGGCAATGATGCTAATCAATGAAATTCATCGTGTCATTAAAGATGATAAAGGAGGTATTTACAATGGATTAAGTACGCTAAACACAAATGCTAAAGTTAAAAAATGCACCTGGTACTGTCACAGCAATACTCCTTTTTGCAAGCAACATCATGTATCAATTTCGAAAAATGCTCTAAATCACATTAATCCTATTTATGAGAGTATAATTAATACCTTAAAAAAAGGAAATGATTATAATCTTATGAATGTATTGTTTTTAGTGATAATAATACCAATGTTCATTTGGTTTTTTATTATTAAGGCATTGAATATTCAAGACAAAATTAATCTCATTAAAAATAAACACCATGGAAATTATCCAAATGATTTATAATTACTGTACCGATTTTATTATTATTCTTGCGAATATGACCAATAGCTCATACTATGAAATTAATTTTTTAGTATTTGCCCTATTATATCCGCTTTTACTTTCTGCCTCGTTGCTAACCTTTATAATCCAAAAATGGAGAATCTACACACTTCTTAAAGTGCATAAGAATTAATCCTTATTTTTTTTTAGCACATTCCATCCAAAGTTCATTACCCAATCTCGGCGAAACAGAATTAATACAGGGCTTAAAAGATGCGGTAAAATAAGGATTAAACAATTCTTTATAGGTTTCAATATTCCCTCCAAAAGGAGGTTTATCATCATTCATTGCACTGGCAAATAAAACGCCAACTAATATTCCGCTCGGTGACAGAAGTTCGTGCATTTTAGTTACGTATGATGTTCTTAAATCGGGATGCAAAGCACAAAAAAACGTTTGTTCAAGAATTATATCAAACTGCATCCCTTCGAGAGTAAAAAAATCTGCACATATAATCTGATTATCAGGAAATGCCGGAACACGCTGTTTAAATCGGGTAATTGCCTCCGACGAAATATCTACCACATAACAATGAGTAAACCCTAAAGCAAAGGCCAATTCAGCCTCCCAGGCATTTCCAGCACCGGGGACGAGCAAACGTTTAGAAGTATCAGACCAATTTTTAAGGAATGTCTCCAAGGGCGCACTCGCATGCCCTAAATCCCAGCCTGTTTGCTCGCTTTTGTATCGCTCGTTCCAAAACTTGGCGGCATCCCTTGCCAGATATTCTTTATCGTTCATCGTTTCAGCAAAAGGACGCAATTTTCAACATGTGTGGTTTGAGGGAACATATCTATGGGCTGCACTTTAGCTACTTTATATGCACCATCCAACAACGCTAAATCGCGCGCCTGAGTAGATGGATTGCAGCTTACGTAAACCACCTTTTGAGCTCCGCTTTCTACGATGCGTTCGCACACATCAGGATGCATCCCCGCACGAGGTGGATCGGTAATAATAACATCCGGACTACCATGAGCGGTGAAAAAATCAGACGACAATACATCTTTCATATCGCCCGCAAAGAACCGAGTGTTGGTAATCGAATTTATTAGGGCATTTTGGTTCGCATCATGAACAGCATCGGCCACATATTCCACACCCAACACTTTTTTCGCCGAACGCGCCAAAAACAAACTTATAGTTCCTGTACCGCAGTATAAATCATATACTGTTTCTGTTCCAGCTAATCCTGCAAAATCGCGTACAATTCGGTATAAATTATACGCTTGCTTAGGGTTGGTTTGGTAAAACGACTTAGGACCTATACGGAAAACCAAATCCTCCATGCGCTCCTCCAAATATGGCAATCCCGCAAAAAGTTGAATATCCAGATCGAACCACACATCATTCTTTTTGGTATTTACCGCATACATCATCGAAACGATTTGGGGAAATTCAACCCGTAGTGTACTTAAGATGTCCTCTGTTTTTTCATTCCATTCAGTTGCTGAAAGCACCAGCATCCACTCCCCTGCCTGCGTATTGCGTAGCATTAAATTGCGGAGCAGTCCTTCGTGTTTTTTCTGGTGATAAAATGTAAAGTCCGCCTCCAGCGTTAATTCACGCGTGCGGTTTCGAATGCGATTGGCTAAATCGTCCTGCAGAAAACAACGTTCAATTGGTAAAATTTTATCGTACCGTCCGGGCACATGAAAGCCCAGCGCCTTTGAGTTGGCAAATGAAATATCACTCGCAATTTCGGCATCGGTAAACCAACGTAGCGCCGAAAAAGTATATTCCATTTTGTTACGGTAAGCAAAGGGCTCGGGCGCACCCAAAATGGGTTCGATTGGAGGCAATTCAATTTTCCCAATTCGATGTAATGCGTCGCATACCGTTTGATGCTTATGCTCAAGCTGGGCTTTATACTGGAGGCTTTGCCAGGTGCATCCGCCACAAACACCGAAATGCTGACAAACGGGCTCACTGCGGTCTTTGCTGCGTACGTAAAAACGGATGGCCTTACCTTCGCGATAACCGCTTTTCTTACGGTAAATCTGAACATCGACCGTGTCGCCCTTCACAGCATCATCAACAAAAATTACCATGCCATCCATTCGTGCAATACCACGACCATCAGACGATAACGCCGTAATCTCAATATTTTCAAGTACCTGTGGTTGATCTCTTTTTTTCATAATAAAAAACGGCTGCAAATTGCTTAAAATTTAAGGATATGCCACAATATTTTACCTTTGTTCTATTAATAAAATAATTGGAGCGTTATGGAGCAGGTTGAAACAAAGGCATGGGCTGCAAAAAAAGGAAGCAATCAAGCCTATATCGAACAAGAAGAGGCCTACAGTGCACATAATTACCATCCTTTACCCGTGGTGCTCGATCGTGGCGAGGGCGTATTTGTTTGGGATGTGGAAGGCAAGCGCTATTTCGATTTTTTGTCGGCCTATTCGGCGGTTAACCAAGGACATTGCCATCCACGTATTGTCAATGCCTTAACCGAGCAGGCAAAACGCATAACCCTAACATCGAGGGCTTTTCACAACAAAGAGTTCGCTGATTTTGCGAAATATGTTACCGAATATTTTGGTTACGAACGTGTTCTACCCATGAATACCGGGGCCGAAGGAGTCGAAACGGCACTTAAAATTTGTCGAAAGTGGGCCTATCAAAAGAAGGGCATCGCCGAAAATGAGGCGGTTATTCTAGTGTGCGAACATAATTTCCATGGACGGACAATTTCCATCATCTCGGCCTCTACAGACCCTGATTCTAAACGCGAGTTTGGACCTTATACGCCAGGCTTTCAAGTGATTACTTATGATGATATTTCGGCGCTCGAAAAGGCGCTTGAAAATAAAAATGTTGCGGGCTTTTTGGTTGAACCTATGCAAGGCGAAGCCGGTGTTAATGTTCCCGAAGATGGGTATTTGAAAAAAGCCTATGATTTATGCCAAAAGCATAATGTAGCATTTATCGCCGACGAAATTCAAACCGGCATTGCACGAACCGGCAAATTGCTCGCTTGCGATCACGAAAACGTTAAACCCGATATTCTCATTTTAGGCAAAGCGATTTCAGGCGGTGTATATCCGGTTTCGGCCGTATTAAGTAGCCACGAGATTATGATGTGCATAAAACCCGGTGAGCACGGCTCCACCTTTGGGGGTAATCCACTGGGATGTCGGGTAGCACGTGAGGCCCTCCAAGTAGTTCGCGACGAAAATCTCGCTCAAAATGCAGCCATTCTTGGAGAAATGCTCCGCAAAGGCTTGCGTGACTTAAATTCCGATAAAATAAAAATAGTGCGGGGCAAAGGTCTGCTTAACGCCATCGTTATTGATGAAAGCGACGGGGTTAGCGCCTGGGAAATTTGTATTCGGATGATGCAACGAGGGCTTTTGGCCAAACCAACGCATGGCAATATTATTCGTTTTGCCCCTCCACTGGTAATTACCGAAAGTCAATTGCGTGAATGCATCCAGATTATTGCCGAAAGTTTGATGCATGCGTAAAAAGAGTCTGTTGAGGCTTATTCCCATTTTTGCTGGTGTAGGTGTGCTGATTTTCTTTTACATAAGATATAGAGTGCCTCCACAACTGGATTTAACAAGCATTCCTTTGGAAACGCTTTCCGGTAAACCTGCTGAAATTAGGCTTAACAAAGATGAGAGACTCTGCATTAAATTTTTTGCCACATGGTGCATTGATTGCCGACGCGAATTACCCGATTTAATTGGAGATGCAGCGGCTTTAAAGAAAGAGAAAATACGGCTGGTATTGGTAAGCGACGAAGCACCGGAGCAGCTACAATTTTTCATAGAACGCGACTCCATACCTTTTGAGATGCTGCATTTGAAAAGCAGCTTTAAGTCGGCTGGTATTTATACGCTGCCCACCACCTATTGGTATAACGAGTCAGGAGCACTTATTAAAAGAAACACCGGTAAAAGCAATATCATTGAAGGGTTTAAATAAAACAAGGTCTCGATGTTTGTCCCTTTTTCAATGAAAATTTGTTTTCGTGATTTTTTATCGCGCTAAAAAATCCTGTTCATTTTTATAAAAAATCGCCTATCTTTGCGCTCCTTAAAAAAAGAAGTGGCGGCTAATTATTTCGATCGTTTTTCTATACAGTTTGCAGGATTGGCAGACGGTATGCATCGATTCGTTTTCGATATCGACGACGATTTTTTTGCATCACTCGAATATGCCGTTGTAGAACGAGGTAATGTAAACGTTATCATTGATCTGGATAAAAAACCGAGCATGATTGTATTATCGCTCGAGTTTAAAGGCACCGTAGAAGTAAACTGCGATCGATGTACCGTAGCTTATGCCTATCCCGTAAATGGTACCGAACGATTAATCATTCAAATGGGTGCTGAAGAAAGTGGCGATGAAGACCTCATCGTTCTGCCTAAAGGGGCTTTCGAATTTAATATTGCACAACACATTTACGAATACATAGCACTTTCGCTGCCTTTACGTGTTGTGCCTTGCGAAGAAACAGGAAACACCGAACTTTGCGATAAAGACATCATACAGAAACTCGAACAAATGCTTCTCAATGACGACGACAAACCTGTTGATCCGCGTTGGGAAAAATTAAAAAATCTGAATACCAACTCTAATTGAAATAAATACTCACCATGGCACATCCGAAACGAAAAATTTCGAAAACCCGTCGCGACAAACGCAGAACGCATTATAAAGCAGAAGCACCGACTTTAGCCAAATGTTCAACTACCGGCACCATACATTTATATCACAGAGCATATTATGTGGATGGCGACCTTTATTATAAAGGAAAACTGGTAGTTCCGGCTAAAGTTAATGCCTAATCCATTAACAAGCATTTTTATTCAATAGTTGAACGGAGAGATGCGCATTGGTCTTGACGTTATGGGGGGCGATTATGCGCCAGCAGCAACCATTGAAGGGGCAATACTGGCAAAACGTGAACTTGCCGGAAGAGCTGATATTGTGCTTATTGGCGACACCAAAAGTATTGAACCGCTGCTACTCGAACGCGGTCAAAACCCCAATGATTTTGACATCATTCATGCTCCCGATGTCATCGAAATGGGCGACCATCCCGCTCGTGCCTTTACGCAAAAAGCAGAATCGAGCATTTCAGTAGGATTTAAACTTCTTAAGCAAGGATCTATTCATGCGTTTGCCGGAGCTGGAAATACTGGAGCTATGATGGTCGGCAGTGTGCTAAGCTGCGGCACCATAGAAGGGGTGCAACGGCCATGCATCATGTCGTTAATCCCAAAAGAATCGGGTGGCAATGGCGTTTTATTAGATGTAGGGTCTAATGCCGACTGCAAACCCGAATTGTTACTTCAATTTGCCGTTTTGGGCAGCATGTATGCCTCTAATGTACTGGGAATTGAAAATCCTAAAATCGGACTCATTAATATTGGAGAGGAACCCGAAAAAGGAAACCAGCTTGCCCAAGCTTCCTATGCCTTGTTAAACGAATCGCATGACATAAACTTTATTGGTAATATTGAAGGCCGCGACTTGTTTAACGCTAAAGCTGATGTGATGGTATGCGACGGATTTACAGGAAATGTAATCCTCAAACTGGCAGAGGCATTTTATTGGCAATACCGGAAACGTAAGCTAAATGATGACTATTTCGATAGGTTTAACTACGAAAATTACGGCGGCACACCCATCTTAGGGATAAACTCAACGGTTATTGTTGGACATGGAATTTCGAATGCCATTGCCATATGTAATATGATAAAGCTGGCCTACGAAGTTGAAAATGCCGGACTAACCGAAAAAATTAAAGCAGTATTACACGATGAGTAAAGTAAGAGCAGCCATTACTGGTGTGATGGGATATGTGCCCGACGATGTGTTGTCCAATAAAGATCTTGAAAAGATTGTAGACACAAACGACGAGTGGATATTGAGTCGCACGGGAATCAGCGAGCGCCGCATCTTAAAAGGAGAAGGTAAAGGCGTTACGGATATTGCTTTACCTGCTGTGTTGGGATTGTTAGAAAAAACTGGTAGCCAACCCGAAGAAATTGAGCTGGTTATTTTTTGTACGGTAACCCCCGATCTTGTATTCCCG
>JBKCHQ010000161.1:0-3846 GCA_046302715.1 Bacteroidia bacterium
ATATAGCGAGAATAATTACCTCGATTATTACGTAAAAAGAAACTTATCCGTTATTGAATATTTCGTAAAGCAAAAGTATGTCAATAAAGATAGGTTAATTGTAGCGGGACATTCTCAAGGTGCCCGCATTGCTTTTGAAATGGCTTTGAAATCGAAATTAATTACCCATTTAATTTATGCAAGCGGCAATCCGTGTGGGCAAATAATGTCGATGATTTCTCAGTCGAGGCAGAAAGAAAATCCCTTCGATACATTAAATGCTGCCGAAAATGATTTTAGGTATTACGAAGCAATGGTTTTAGATACTAATAATTCGGAATTTGCTTCGGGCGATTCATTTAAATCGGTGTATAGTTTTTCCAAATCATCATTAAATAATTTTCCGAAATTAACCATACCAACTTTTATATGTTATGGTACCCTTGATCCCATTACTCCATTCAATGATTTACTGCGCGTGGAGATACTCAATCAGCGTAAAAATAATTTTACCTTCAAGGCCTATGCTGGTTTGGATCATAATTATTTTGGTATAAAGGAAACAGGTGAAATTGATTATGAAAAATTTAATTGGGATAAAGTAGCTTCAGACTGGCTAATATGGCTTAATTCGAATTAGTTTTTTTATGGCGATGAAACCTGCAACGATTTAGGAAAACCAACATTAACCATTTAGAATTTAAAGAATTAGATGGTTTTGTTTGAATTTATAAAGTGAATAAAACTCGAGTTATGCAAAAGCGTTAGTGGCTTATGCAAAAAGCTTGATGATCCTGAGCTTGCTCGGTATTAGCCTAGCTTCATCTCGTAAGTCTAATGCATAATCCGGGTTAAAATCTTTTTGACACATTTGTGTCAGGTGTAAAGCAACAGTCATTCTGAACTTTGCATGAAACCAAAATATTCAAATGAAAGTAACCATCTTCGGTGCTACCGGGTTTTCAGGTCAAGCCATATTTGCAGAAGCTCTCAAACAAAATCATGAAGTAACCATTCTGGTGCGTGATGCATCCAAAGTTCAAATTAAGCACGAAAATCTAACAATTATCGTTGGAAATGTGCTCGATCCCAAGGTAGTTGCTTCAGTTTTGCACCAACAAGAGGCTGTAATCCAATGCCTAGGAGTTGGTGGTAAGGGCGACGGCAAACCCTCCAACTTTATTTCCGATGCTACGAATGTAATTGTCGATGAAATGCAAAAACAAAATATCAAACGTCTCATTGCGATGAGTAATGTGGGGGCAGGAAACAGTATTGCTTTTCAGCCATGGTTTTTCACCCAAATCATCCTTCCTTATTTCATGAAATGGCTGAAAGTAATCATTGAAGATAAAAATCGCATGGAACCCATTATCATGAATAGCAGTCTCGATTGGACGATTGTTCGTTGTCCCAATATCGTTGATAAACCTGCGAAAGGAACTTGCAATGCTACACTAGATGGCAAAGGCCTTAAACTGTCCATTACGCTTCCAGATTTGTCAAAATTCATGATCGATCAATTGAAACAAACAGCTTTCATCAAACAAGCACCATCTGTTAGTAATTGATATTTTGCTACTCATGAAAACGCTTTCAATTCAAACGAAAATAGGCCGTATTGCGGTGTATGAAAATAACGTACAATCTGACGAAACTCCATTGATTTTTCTGCATGGCGTATATTTCGACCATCATCTTTGGGATGCGTACATTCATGGTTTCGACCATCGTAGGTGCATAGCCGTAGATATGCCGCTGCACGGGCAAAGTAGAGCGATTCATAAAGCCGACTGGAACCTCGATGATTGTGGCCTTATGCTGCTGGAGATTTTGGACGCACTTCACATTAAAAAAGCAATAGCTATTGGTCATTCGTGGGGCAGTATGAGTATTTTGCGTGCTGCAATTCGGCAACCCGGCCGATTTGAACGTGTTTTATTGTGCAATATGCCCTTTCAGGCTTCGAGCCTAAAACGCAAAATGCTTTTTTATGCATTTCACTGCTTGTTGTATTTCCGCAATTTTTATATTGAACAAATTGCCCAATCTATTTTTGGAAGAAGTTCGTTGGCCACAAATCCAGGATTGCTTGATGTGTTAAAACATTCGATGCAACTTCTTACGGGAAGTGACATCAAACAAATAGACCGAAAAGTTATAATTGATGCCGACGATGCTACCGATTTAATTTTGAAGTTGAAAGTACCCGCAATTGCAGTAAAAGGAGAGGAAGATTATGTGCCCGCTCCACCTCAAATTGAAACCGTTCGGTTAAAAGGTGGGCACGTGAGTCCGCTGGAACAGGTTATTGAATTGGAGCATTTAATTCGGAAATTAATATCTCCCTAACCTGTAAAATTGGTGTAAAATAAATCCTGTTTACACCATCGAAGAAATCAAAAATCAACCTGAAATTTGAAGGGTGTTTATACAACTTGGAAATTTAAATTTATCGAATTGATATGGAAGGTGTTTTAGCGCTTACATTAGAGGGAATTTTATCAAATGTTTTTTTTTTCTTGACATGTGAATTAGATTAAATCACACCTTTTGCATACTTTTCCAACGTAATCACCAATCAGTTCATCTTTATAAATCGTTATAACAACGCAAATATGGCAACAGCTTTAATTACAGGAGCATCAAATGGAATTGGATTAGAATTAGCAAAAATTCATGCCTCAAAGGGCGATAATTTGGTTCTAGTGGCCCGAAACAAGGGTAAATTGGATGAATTGAAAACGGAGTTGGAAGCAAAATTTAGCGTAAACGTACACACGATTGGCAAAGATTTGTCGGCACCGCAATCGGCCAAAGAGGTATATGAAGAAACATCAATGCAATCAATACAAATCGATTATCTCATAAATAATGCAGGATTTGGCGATTTTGGAATGTTTGTAGATTCGGATTGGAATAAGGATGAACAAATGATTAATTTAAACATTACCACGCTAAGCTATTTCACCAAACTTTACCTTCAGGATATGGTAAAACGAGGAAACGGCAAGATTATGAATGTGGCATCAACCGCAGCATTTCAGTCGGGGCCAACTATGGCGGTGTATTATGCAACCAAAGCGTATGTTTTACATTTTTCGGAAGCGCTTGATAATGAAGTGCGCGATAAGGGTGTTACGGTTACAGCTTTGTGTCCGGGTGCTACTGAAAGTGGTTTTCAGGCTGCGGCGGCCATGGAGGAAAGTGCATTGGTAAAGGGAAAGAAATTGCCTACATCGAAAGCGGTTGCTGAATACGGTTATGCAGCCATGATGCGAGGAAAAACAATTGCCATTCATGGCCTTATGAATACGATTTTAGCCATTTCGGTGCGCTTCATGCCTCGCAAATTGGTGGTAATGGTAACCCGTAAAATGCAGGACAAGGCAAGCTGAAAAATGCCGTAGGTTAATGCTACATTTGATTTTCTTCATTGCGATTCTTTAACAATAACTCTATGACACATACAATTTTAGGTGCCGGTGGTGCTATTGGTATCGAGCTGGCCCGTTCGCTGAAGCAATATCCCGGCACGATTCGTCTCGTTAGCCGCACGCCCGAAGCGGTAAATAACGACGATGAATTGTTTACGGCTGATCTTTCGCGACGCGATGAAGTGTTCAGAGCCGTTGAGGGAAGCAACACGGTGTATGTGACCATAGGCTTTCAATACAATACCGGCGTGTGGCAGCAAACATGGCCGCCATTTATACAACAGGTAATAGAGGCTTGCAGCCTATATAAGGCAAAGCTGGTGTTTTTCGATAATGTGTATGCCGTTGGCGGCGACTACGTAAGCCATATAACCGAAGAATCGCCCATCAGTCCCACCAGCCGAAAAGGTGTTGTTCGGGCCGAGGTTGA
>JBKCHQ010000162.1:0-7146 GCA_046302715.1 Bacteroidia bacterium
ATATAATTTTGCTCAACGCTTTGATTATTATTGTTTTCTGCATTTACATTCGGAGCAGCATCCGGCGGCATGTTATTTTCGTTGTCTGTTATCATGCTTCAAAATTAAGGAAACATCAACAAATCAATCGGTATTAAATGCTAAATAATAGTGAATAAAATATATCGGTAGTGTATTTTTGCTTTTGATTCGAATGGAACACTCAAATGGGCATAACATTCCTGATTTAAAATATCTTTACCCAAAAAAGAAAAAGCATTTCATGCGGATGCATTATCCTATATTACTTTGTTTTGCGCTCCTAACACTTGGGCTGAAAGCTCAAAACGTAAATATTCCTTTAGGAACATGGCGCGATCATCTGCCTATGAATCAGGGTATAGCTATGGCTCAAACAGCCGATAAGGTATATGCAGCCGTTGATCGCGGTTTAATCGTACTCCGAAAATCCGACTTCAGCATCGAGGCCCTAACAAAAGCAGGTGGTTTATCCGATATCAGCGTAACGGCTATTGGCTATCACCCACCTACACATACGGTAATTGTGGGTTACAGAAACGGCAATATCGACTTTATTAAAGACAGCGAAATTGCCAATCTAAGCGATATTAAGCGCACCACACTCATTGCAGGTGCAAAGCAGATTTACAGCATTAAATTTAAAGGAAACGACGCTTTTTTATGCACCAGTTTCGGGGTTGTTGTAATCGATATGGTGCAACGCGAAATAAAAGCCACATGGTATCCCACTGAGGTGCAAACCGAAGTGCTTGACCTCGATTTTATGGGCGATAGTGTAGCCGTAGCCACCAACCGTGGCGCCTACATAGCGGCATTTAACGATCCCGGCATTGTATTCTATGGGAATTGGCAAATACTCGGTGCTCTAGGAACCGATAAGACTGTGCGTACCATTTGCAGCTTCAATAATGCTTGGTACGTCAACAGATATGTACCTTTTGAGGCCAATCGCGATACCATATTTAAAATTGAGAATGGTGTGAGAAATGTTGAACTAACAGGCGGCACTTATCTAAGAATTAAAAATTCGGCCGAAAAACTTTTTATCTGCGAAACTAACCGATTGGGCTTCAGGACAGCATCTGAAAGCAGTTATACTTGGATTGATCAATACGATTTTTTCGTTATTCCATATCCCATCGATGTTGAAGTGGACCAAACAGACAACGAGCGTTTTTGGGTTGCCGATCAAGCCCTCGGACTGGCTTCAGTGTACCAATTTGATCAACGACCATGGTTTACCCCCGAAGGGCCGTACTCAAAAAATGTGTTTAGAATGACGTACGACCAAGGTCAACTTTGGGCTGCAACCGGAGGCTATGATTTAAGTCATTCGCCACTCTATGTTATCGACGGCATTCTTAATCGCGATGGTGCCTTTTGGCGATCATTTCGTTTTCCGGTAGGCTCCGATTTTATTCGTGATTTTATTTCGGTAGCCGTTGACCCTGCCGATTCAAAACACGTATTTGCCGCAACCTGGGGGTATGGCGTTTTTGAACTACAGGATGGCGCCATAGTACAGCGCTTCGATACCACCAACAGCGCTCTGGAGGGCATATTCCCCAATTCGTCAGAAATTCGCGCTTCGAGCGTAAAAATTGATAAAAATGCCGATTTATGGGCGGTGGTAACTTCGGCCGAGCACCCTGTGGCAATGCGTAAATCTGACGGAACCTGGCGCAACTATTCGTTTGGCCCTTCAATCGACGACCAATCAACCGGCGATATGCTCATCGATAGCTCGGGCAATAAATGGTTTGTGCTTACCGATCAGGGTTTAGTAGTTTTTTCGACTGACGAAAATGACGATCTGGAAAAATTCAAGCTTGTGAACGATCAAGTTGGTCGTGGTGCGCTCAATTCTAAAAGAGTGCTTTCGTTTGCTCAGGATCTTGAAGGACTTATGTGGGTAGGTACCGACAAGGGAGTGAATGTGTTTTATAATCCCGATGCCATATTGCAGGATGACAATTTTAATTGGGATGCACAGCAAATTATTATTTCACAAGGAGGATTTAACCAATATTTGCTCAACTCCGAAGAAGTAACTTCTGTAGTGGTAGATGGCGCTAACCGCAAGTGGTTTGGCACGTCAAAAGCCGGGGTATTTTGTGTTTCGCCCGATGGAACCGAACAGCTGTATCATTTTACCTTCGAAAACAGTCCTTTGCTAAGTAATACCGTAATTACCATGTGTATGGATTACCAAACGGGCGAATTGTATATCGGCACCGATCAGGGCATAAGCTCGTACCGCACCGATGCTACTTTTGGTGCCAAACGTTTCGAGGGCGCCTATGCTTTTCCGAATCCGGTGCGACCAGAATATAATGGAATGATTACGGTTACCGGTTTAGTGGCCAATGCGGAGGTTCGCATTACCGATGTTGAGGGTAATGTGGTGTATAGCGACAGGGCCAATGGAGGTACTATAACCTGGGATGGTCGCACTTACGAAGGGGTGCGGGCCGCTACCGGCGTTTATTTGGTTTTTGCCAGCAACGATGATGGCAGTCAATCGGCCGTAACAAAGATCCTTTTTGTGAATTAATGGTTCAGGCCGATATTGCCTTAATCCTACAATGTATTAAGCAGGGCGATAGCTCAGCGGTGGTGCGCATGTTTACCCAAAAAAACGGCTTGCTTAGTTTTTTAATTAAGGGCGTTTATAAAAAACAGCAATCAAAAGCAGCTTTGGTGCAACCCATGCAGTTTGTGCATCTGAATTACCGAATGCACGAATCAAAAGAATTATTATTTGCCTCCGAATTAAAGGCGTATCAGGTGTTTCAGTGGATCCCTTTTTCGCCGGTAAAACTGGCACAGTTAAATTTTCTGGCCGAATTACTTCTTAAAACCTTAAAGCCAGGGGTAGACGACGCACCACTTTTTGACCATATTGTTTACTTGCTAACCGAACTGGATGCAAAGGAAGAAGATCCTAATTTTCATCTTCGTTTTTTAATTGACTATGCTGCGCATTTAGGCATTGGAATTACGTTTAATTACAGCAGCGAAAACCAATATTTTTCTTTCGAAAGCGGCAGTTTTGTGCCCGTTAAAACTGGCACTGCCGATGCATATATCTCATTAGGGCTGGCTACCTTAGTTCAAACAGAAGTTCCTTTGGAGCTGCCCTCTAACCGATTGCAACGCAACGAAATCCTGCATGTGCTGCTCGATTATTTCAGGTATCATTATCCCTCACTAAATGCATTTAAAAGCCCCGAGGTGTTATCGGCCATTTTTACTTAAGCAGGCATTCTATATCTTTGCCCAATGCCCATCGATCAGCCCGAAGAAGAAGTGAGTACTTCCGAAATGTCATTTCTCGACCATCTTGAGGCGCTGCGTTGGCACCTTATTCGCTCGGTTTTAGCTGTAATGGTGTTTGGTTCGCTCGCATTTTTTTTCTCCGATATTGTTTTCGACGGAGTTATTCTTGCTCCCAAATACGATTCGTTTATTACATACCGATTTTTTTGCTGGCTTTCTCAGATTCTGTTTTCAAACGATAGTATTTGCTTAAACAGTTTGAATTTTGAACTCATCAGTACACAAATGTCGGGGCAGTTTACCACACACCTCACGGTAGCATTTGCCACGGGCATTGTATTGGCTTTTCCTTATTTATTATGGGAGATATGGCGTTTTGTAAAACCCGCGCTGTATCCACGAGAGCAAAAAATGGCCAATGGTATGGTGTTTTGGGGCTCGTTCCTTTTTGCCTTGGGCATTTCTTTTGGTTACTTTGTTATAACGCCATTAAGTGTATATTTTTTTGGTAATTATCAGGTATCGGGCCTTGTGGCCAATCAAATTGCCGTAACGAGTTTTATTTCAACGGTGGTAACCACCACCTTTGGAACGGGCGTTGTTTTTGAGCTTCCAATATTAATTTACTTCCTCGCCAAAATTGGCTTGGTTACCCCCGAGTTTCTTAAAAGTGCCCGAAAGATATCCTACATTGTAATCCTTATTGTAGCAGCAATAATCACCCCGCCCGACGTAACCAGCCAGATCATTGTTTCGATTCCGTTGTTTTTACTTTACGAAACAGGCATTTATATTGCCCGTCGCGTGCAAAAAAATGAAGCCCTACAAGCATCAAAGGGTAATTAAATTATACTACCTTTGGCAATAACAAAATATTATGGTACAAATGGTTATTTTGGGAGTTGTTGGCCCTTGGCAGATTGTGCTGGTTTTAGCAGTAATACTGCTCATGTTCGGAGGTAAAAAACTTCCCCAGCTCATGAAGGGTTTGGGGCAGGGTATCAGAGAATTTAAAGATGCCAAAGACGGAAAGCCTAACGAAGAATTGCCCGAAAAGAAAGACTGATTATGTATTCAACCATTGCGCAAACGCTTAAGGCACTTAGCGATGGCAGCGTTACAGCGGTTTCGCTTACACGTTATTACTTAGATCGGATAGCCCAACGAGCTGATTTAAATGCATTCTTGGAAGTTTTCGAAAACGAGGCGCTCGAGCGTGCTGCTCAGATAGATTCACGCATTAGTGCAGGTACTGCAGGTCCGCTTGCAGGCGTGGTGGTAGGAATAAAAGATGTATTGTGCTATCAAGGTCATAAAGTATCTGCTTCGAGCCGCATTCTGGAAGGTTTTGAATCGTTGTATACCGCTACGGCTGTCCAACGTTTGCTTGATGCCGATGCAATTATCATTGGCCGTTTAAATTGCGACGAATTTGCCATGGGCAGCTCCAACGAAAATTCGGCCTTTGGTTCGGTGCATCATCCATTAGACCACAGTAAAGCACCGGGCGGTTCGTCGGGCGGTTCTGCCGTAGCCGTGGCTGCTGGCCTATGCCTAGTAGCTTTGGGTACCGACACCGGCGGTTCGATCAGACAACCGGCTTCACTTTGTGGCATTACCGGAATGAAACCCACATATGGCACGGTATCTCGCTGGGGCTGTATTGCTTATGCATCTTCGTTTGATCAAATTGGCCCTATGGCAAATACTGTTGACGATTGTGCCCGCATATTAGAGGTAATTGCCGGCCCCGATGAATATGATGCTACATTACGGCAACAAACAGCGCCAAAATATTCTGAAAAGCTACAGCACAATGGTAAAACCCGAATTGCCTATTTTAAACAGTACATTGATAGTGCAGGACTCGATCCAGAAATACGTGCATATCTTATTCATTTAATTGAAAAACTACGAGCCGATGGCCACACGGTCGAAGCCGTTGATTTTCCATATCTCGATTACGTAATACCAGCGTATTATGTTTTAACTACAGCCGAAGCATCGTCGAATCTATCGCGCTACGATGGTGTTCATTTTGGATACCGAAGTTCCAATGCCGAAAACCTAGAAAAAACCTACAAGAGGTCACGAAGCGAAGGTTTTGGCCCCGAAGTAAAACGCCGAATTATGTTGGGAACATTCGTGCTCAGCTCGGGATATTACGATGCATATTACAGCAAGGCACAAAAAGTTCGAAGAAAACTGCTTGATTATTCCGCGGAAATATTCGACAAATATGCCTATATCCTTATTCCAAGTACACCCGGCACCGCTTTCTCTTTAGGTGGAAAATCGAAGGATCCCATTCAAATGTATCTTGAGGATATTTACACAGTGCACGCCAATCTTTGTGGTTTACCAGCCATATCTATTCCTGCCGCCACACATTCAAACGGACTACCCTTTGGAGTACAGCTTTTAGCAAATACAGCTAAAGATGCTGATTTGATGGCGTTTGCCCATCGTTTACAGGCAGCGTATATTTAGGCTTCTTTTTTGTCAACAAACAAGTGTTGAATTCCTGCTTAAACTTGAAGTTTTTTAAGCATTTTTCTCTTTAGGTTTGATTTCAGGAAAAAAATTAATCGTTCACATACGAATTATTGCAAATGTTCGTTAATCAGCGCATGAAGATTTTGGCTGTTTGGGTTTTGATGTTTACCCTCAACGGGATGGGGACTGCGCTTTTTGGACAAAAGAACGGTTCAGGATCGGTGCGCGATACCAGTCTAAAACTGAGGGGCGATGATCCTATTGTGGCAGCGTTGGATTCGCTGGCATTTCTTAAACTGTTCGAGTCGGGAGGAAAACTTGCGCCCGAAATGCGGAAAGGCCCCACCGAAGGCATGACGGCCGACTCTGTTCCGATTTACGATAATGCCATTATTGAAGAGCGTATCAATAAGCTTGATGAGCAATCGCCGTTTAAACTGGTATATAATAATGAAGTGATGGCTTACATTAACATGTACGCGGTACGCAAGCGCGGTCAGGTATCGAAAATGCTTGGACTCGCTGAGCTCTACTTTCCGATGTTTGAGGAGGCGCTGGCACGACACAAAATGCCTCTTGAGCTCAAGCATTTGGCTATAATAGAGTCGGCACTTAATCCCGCAGCGCGCTCGCGTGTTGGCGCACAAGGACTTTGGCAGTTTATGTACGGTACGGGTAAAATGTTTAATCTGGAGGTGAATAGCTACATTGATGAACGCTGCGACCCCATTAAATCTACGGATGCGGCCTGCCAGTACATGAAATATCTGTACTCCATTTATAAAGATTGGTCGCTGGTATTGGCGGCATATAACAGTGGCCCCGGCAATGTAAACAAGGCTATTCGTCGTTCAGGCGGCAAAACCGATTATTGGGATTTAAGGCCGTTCCTCCCCAAAGAAACTGCAGGTTATGTGCCGGCCTTTATTGCCGCAACGTACGTAATGTCGTATGCTAAGGAGCACAATCTGCATCCCACCATGCCTAAGGCAGTTTACAGCAATGTAGATACGCTACACGTTCGAAAAAAACTACAATTCAATCAGCTTTCCAAAGTATTGGATATGCCCGTTGAAGATATTGAGTTTTTAAACCCTACCTATCTTCTAGGCGTGGTGCCGCAAACCGATCACCACCATGTACTTACTTTGCCCAAGGATAAAATCGCTACGTTTATTAATAACGAGGATATCATTTATACCTATGTACCGCCTAAAAAGGAAGAAGTTAAAAAAGATACTGCATCAACATCAAATAGTGCTAACCCTGCAGTAGCTGCGGTGAAGACCCATGTGGTGAAATCGGGTGAAAGTATAACCACCATTGCCCGACGCTATGGAATTACAGTGG
>JBKCHQ010000163.1:0-8663 GCA_046302715.1 Bacteroidia bacterium
ATTGGGGTAATTGCCCGCTGCCTCGAGATTGGTTAGCGCATTTCGGCAAACCGAGGCACTTAAACTCATCGCCGCTTGTGGAACTGGGAACACCGTAACCGCTTGCTGGCTTGGCAGCGAAACGCAACCATTTTCAGTAACGACAAGCGATACGCTATAATTTCCAGGAGCATTCCAAACCACATAATGAGGCCCCGATCCATTCAGATTTGGGGTGGTTGAGCCATTTACAGTCCATACAAATTGGCTGTTAGCCGCATTTGCGCTTCCCGTATAGGTGAGTGTATCGGCAATCCCTGCACAGGAAGGACTTTCGGTAGCGAATGTTGAAGTAGGTGTTGGAAATACCTCAATGTTTTGAGTAAAGGGCAGAGAGCTGCATCCAAATTCGGATACTATTAAACTTACTGTTTTTATGCCTGGCGTGTTCCAGTTAATTGAAAACGGATCTGAACCGGGGCCGGGAACTGATGGGGTTCCGCCGCTGAAGCTCCAGTTAAATCCGGCAGCTGGGGTTCCCGAACCTTGGTAATCAACCGTAGCAGGTGTATTAGGGCATACATCATCCTGAAGCGTAAAATTAGCCGTAGGCGTTTCAAATACTTCTATGCTTTGTGTGGTAACAACAGATGAACAGGCCTCTGCCACCACCAGCAAGCTCACATTTTGAATGCCGCTGCTGTTAAAATTAACCGTTACTGTGGGTGTTCCATTGCCCGAAGGATTTGCTGTAGTGGGGAATGTCCACTGAAATTGAGGGGCATTGCCCGTTACTCCAAGGTGTTGCAAATTGCTATTGATACCAGCGCATACTCCGGTGGGGTTAATGCTGAATTGTGAGGACGGTATGGGATTAACTTCGATTTGTTTTATCGTGTCATTGGATAAACAACCTTGAGCACTTTCAATTTGCAAAGAAACAGGAAATGTGCCTGCCTGATCCCAGCTTACCGATAATGGCCCTGGTCCATTAATGTTTCCGTTAACCAGGGTAGCATTGCCTAGATTCCAGGTATATTGTGTTCCTGCTGCCGCTGCCAAATTGTAACTTAAATTAATGCTCGAACCCATGCATAAGGAGTCGGACGAAAGCAAAGCTGCCGGCGGACGAGGATTTACGGTAATATTTTGAAGACTGGTATCGGAAATACACCCATTGATTCCGGTAACGAATAGCGCAATTTGTGGCGTTCCCGATGCATTCCATACCACCGATGGTGTGGATGTATTGGCAGGTGGAGCCGCTATTCCGCCAGCAAAATTCCAGGTGTATGAAGCCACATCTGTAGCTACACCCTGATAGGCGAAACCAAGCGCACTTTCGGCACATACCGTAGGCGAGGCCGCACTGAATGCCGAAATTGGACGAGGTTTGATGTTAATGTTTTGTGTACTAACACTTGATGTACACGACCCCACTACAACATATAGACTTACGGTTTTATTTCCGGCAGCATTCCAAACTACATTTACCGAACCCGTATTGGCACCTGATATAACCGTGGCTCCATCAAAATTCCAAACATACGTGGCACCGGTTATGGGCGTAGTAACCGAAAAAGAAACAGGGGTTTCTGCACAAGCTGAAGTCGGTAGGGTAAATGCCGAACTTGGATTGCCAACTACCTCCACTGTTAAAACTGTATCATTGGGTAAGCAACCTCCACCGCTCAGATTTAAGGTAACATTCTTAATGCCTGTGCTGTTCCAGCTTACATTTTGATCGTTGAGATTATTGGCGCTGGCAGGACTGGCTCCCGTTCCAAAATTCCATGCGATTACCGTTGCCGGATTGCTGGTACTCACCGGAGTGGAACCTTCATAACTAATAAGCGATGTTTCGCTCAGACAAATTGGAGTTTCTACGCTGAAATTAACATCGTATGGTCGCTTTTGGAAAGTGAGGGTATCGATTAGAATGTATGGTGCTCCGCAGGGCAGGTTTGATGAATAGGTTACCGTACAAATGTAACGGCGAACGGCCTGTGCCGTAAGTTGAAAATCAAGCAGCGCTGAGCCGGTGGGTGTAACCGTAGGATTGAAGGAGGTATTAACCGAACCTAAATTGGGCCCCTGAAATCCTTGCCAGGTAATTGTGGGGGCTGAATATGTTGCTGCAGCTGCGCCGGTGTATGGTAGTTCAGAGTAGGTGTATTGGTAGGCCGTATTGTTTACCGAGATATCGGAACCTGCAAAGCTCGATTCAGAAGGGCAATTGGTATCGCAGGAAGGTGCTACCCCCGAAAAACTATCGCCCTGCCACATTCCTGTGCACTGCGGCTTGTTTTGAATGTGAATTTGAATGTTGTTGGTAGTTTCAAAAAGGCGAATGTAAAAGGTAGCCGTGCCCGGACAGGTTGAGAAAAAGGGCACATTGGTATAATATACAGTGAGCACACGGTTAGGCGCAGTACCCGTTGTTTGGTAGCGAATGGCATTGGGCACACCGTTGGGGTTCCAATCTTGATAGCATCCCAAAATAGCATTGTCAGGAAAATCTTCGCCTGGCGCACAATGGTCATTGGCCATGGCATTGCCGTCAAAGGAAAATAAACTAGTAGGCACATTAGGTCCCATGGAAATGAATCCATTGGGCGAAATTCTGAAAGTAGTATAAGGAACACCGAGAAACTCAAACGTAAACCCTATGTTAAGTGTTCCACTAGGCATATCATCTGTAAGCGCAACGGCCGTTCCTGCTGGCACTCCCGGAACAAAAGGAATGTTGGACCACGAATATCCCATTACCGTAGGCGTGAATGTTCCCACCAATCCATTGATGGTGGCAGCACTGGGTGGATTGGGATTGTGTATACCTAAGATGGTAGGTTGACAAACATACTGGTCTTGAGGCAGCAGGGTGTTAACGGATACCGTTTGTGCATTGCCCCAATTATGGAACTGGATTATAGCACAAACTGCAAAAAAAAACAGTTTACAATAACGGTTGGTTTGCCGCGCTTTCAAGTTGATTTGTTAAAAGTGCGTAAATTTATTAATAATAAATCGTAATGCAATGAATACCGATAGGTTATTCCTTGATTAAAGAACTTGGTGTTAAAATCTCACTTGAGCAAAACAACTTTTTCGTAGTATCGGTGCTCGTTAAGTTCATAATCCAAAATATCAAGTACCATGGTAAAAACGCCGTCGGGTGCAATGTCTCGGCTACTTAAAATGCGTCCATCCCAGCGTTCGTTAAGGTCGGTACTTTCAAAGGCCAGATGCCCCCAGCGGTCGTAAATACGCATTCTATATTGCTTTGCGCCTTGCACTATGGGACCATACGTATCGTTAATGCCATCACCATTGGGAGTAAATGCATTGGGAATAAAAACTGCAAAATACGGCTCGATGGTAATTTTTAGTAGGGAGGAATCAATGCATCCAAATTCATTTTCGGCAATTAAAATGGCATTGAAGTTCCCCGGCCGTGTGTAGCGGTATGGTCCTGAAGGATTTTCGAGTAAGGAACCATCGCCGGGATAGAGCCAGGTATTCGTAAAGTTTTCAGATAAATCGGTAAATACAATTTCGGGGGTCAAAAAACTCTGATAGGTGGTATCGGCTACCAATAAGGCCGTTGGACTCGGATTTACTTGTATGAGTTGAGGCAGCTCCACTCTTTGTGTATCCACACAACCTATGGAATTATAGACCGTCAGTGCCACATCATAAACGCCGGGTTCGGAGTATACATGTCGGGGTTCTTCAAGCGAGGAAGTTGTACTATCGCCAAATTCCCATAAAAATTCAGCTCCTGGCGAAAATTGAGAGGCGTTATCGAAAAAAACACGTGCCGGAGCGCAATGAACAGGATCTGCTGAGAATGAGACAGAAAGCGGTGGGTGTACGGTTATGGTTTTTTGAGCCTGATCTGAACAATGTGGGTCATTAACATCAAGGGTTACGATATAGGTTCCCGGTTCGGGCCAGGAAATATCAATCGGGTTTTGCTGGTTTGAAGCTGTTTGGGAGGCACTACCGCTGAAGGTCCAGTTGAAAGTTGCAGGCAGTTCAAAATCCCCCGATGGACTAAAGTCAAAACTGTTATCGCTAACACATTGATCATCATCGGATATAATTGCTAAATCGATGGGATTGTACACCGAAAGATTTACCTGACTTGTTGAAGGACAATTAGATTCGGGGTACATCGTGAGTGTTACGGTATAATTGCCTTCGGTAGGAAAAATAAAGGTTGGTTGCAGCTGTGTACTAAAGTCGCTGGTAGTATTTTCGACTCCAAAATCCCACAGGAAATTGGGAGAGGGTAAATTCTGAAGATCAACTTGTGTATTGGTGAGTTCGGGTACAAATTCAAATTCAAGGCCTGAACACGTTGTATTGCTGGCATCCACTAAAGCGCCAGAGGGTAATAAAATAGCTGCGTCAATGGTGTAGGGTTCGCAGGGGCCAGCAATAACCAGTAGTTGAAAATCGCGTTTATTCACCGAAAGCAATACACCATTGCGATATTCGCTCACGCAAAAAGCCACCACATGCCAGCCCAATTGTGTGGGAGAGAGGTCGATGAGGCCGGTTGTGGCATTTATCGTTATGGGCGGATTTGACAGCATAGGTGCCGTAGCCGAATAGGTAGGGGTGATAAAAGGCGCATTCGAATAAGGCGGTGGCGCAGCAGGAACAGGCATTGGCGCATTAAAGGTGCCGCCATCGTAAGGATTGCAGAGTGAGTACACCAATTGATCGCCGTCGGGGTCGGTGGCTGAATTATCGAAGCTGGTAAGCAGGTTCTGGCATAAAATAATCGGAGGGAGATTGTTATATCTCGGACTCGAATTGCAAATATTCCAAGCAGAGCCCGGAATGTCGATGGTATATGTGGCGCCCACCTGACTGGGATTTTGAATGTTCACAATATTGGCAGGGCGGCAGCAGCGTTGGTAGGCAAGCGTTAAGCCTCCGGGGTCGAAGGGCAGGTTTACAATTTCCTGATACACTACGCCCTCAATACACACCAAACTTGCTACTTCGGGCGGTGCAGCATAACATGGATTTATGGTATTGGGATTAACGGCAAACGAGCCTTCGGCGGGAAGGTTGAGTTGAATGTCTTCGATCCATTGACCGGAGTTGGTTCTAAATACGCTTACCGTGGCCGGATTATCGAATGGAGCACCCGTAGTACCTGAACTGAAGCAATTGCGATACATGCGCAACGTAATTCTAAAGTTGCCTCCACCTAAGCAATCGTAAAACAGTTCGCCACCGATAATATGCCCGCTATGTCCCTGAACCGCAATCAGAGCGAAGAGCATAATCAGTAAACACCTTTGTTTTATTTGAGCAGAAATCTTAATAGCGCCTAAAGTAATAATCTGCCCAAAGTTAAACATAAGCGATTATATCTTAATGCAATAAGGTAATTCTTCCAATGTATTCCTGTTTCTTAAGCGTGGGGCGCTGTGTGATAACTCTGTAGGCATAAACCCCATCTTGGAAATCAAGGTTGTCGTATCGATTCATTAGCCCCCAAACCTCGCCGTACCTGTCGGTATAAAAAATCGTTTCGCCCCATCGGTTAAACACCCAAAATTCAAAGGAAGAAAACCCTTGCCCTACCGGTGTGAAAAAATCATTCAAACCGTCGCCATCGGGCGTAAAAGCATTAGGAATCCACAACGCATAGGGCGGGTAGGCATAAATGGTTTGGGTAGTACTGTCGCGGCAGGCATTGGCATCCTCAATGTAAAGGGTAACATCGTAAAATCCGGTATCGGGGTAAGTGTACAGCGGACTTGTTTCATTCGAAAAACCGTCACCATCGCCAAAATCCCAGAACCAATCGGTGACGTTATCGTACGACTGATCGATAAATTGAATAGTGCGCTGGTCGGTATATCGTAAATCGAATTGCGCATTTACCTCATTAACATTTACTGTAATGTTTCGGTTTACAGAAATGCCACAAGCATCTGTGGCATAAAGAACATAAGTTGTGGAGCTCGAAGGGCCTACATAAAGTACACTCGATAAATCAGCAAATCCTTGCCAAAAATATGTTACTGGAGCCTTCCCTCCCTCGGCATCAGCACCAATGAGCACTGAGTCGCCCTTGCAAATCGCATGTGTAGGTTGAGGGTTCAGAGCCAGTGGAATGTATCCATCGATAATAATTTGTGCATCTAAGCTGGCTGTATTTCCGCAGCGGTCGTTAACATTAACCGTGTATGTAGTGGTTTGTTCGGGCACCACGGTAACCGGATTTTGCCCGGGCATAAATCCTTCCCAAACTACCAGATAGGGCTCTGCACCGCCACTAATAACGGCTTCAAGTTCGGTGGCAATGCGCGGGCAATCATAATTAATAGGGTTTATTGGAGCAATGCTAAGCGGTGTGGCGGGATCCAATATAGTAAAGCTAACGGTAATGGGTTCAATGCCCGAACAGGTTTGTTTATTGTAGGTTATATTTATGGTTTCGCCTCCCGGTTCGTTTACACCGTCGGCTAATATTATAATGGGAATGGATGCCTGCGTTTGTCCCGCCTGAAGTGTGATCGAGTTATTGATGGTTTGATAATCGATACCTGCAGTCGCAGTGCCCGAAATCTGAAGCGGATAATTGGTAACCTGGCTCGGGGCATCGCCCTCGATTTGAAATACGAGGTTCATATTGCCGCAATTTTCATAGGCAATGGTGTAATTGTTAATCACTGCACTGGTTGCCGGAAAAACAGTTTGGCCAAACATTACCGGAGTGCTACTTTTCATACTACCGGCTTCTAGAAATACGGCACTGTCCCATAAGTCATCCGAAACATCTGCAATTACGAGGGTAAGCGTGTACCACTGACAACTTTGAAGTGCATTTTTTGAAGCGGTAAGACGTCGGGTAAATCCATCGTACTGAATAGCGGCACTTGACGGTCCGCCATTGTCGTTGTTGTAATACAGGTTGTTATTGGTATTAAGATTTATGGTATTTACCGATACGGGGTCGCCAGAAACTGGGGTAATGGCCATGTTATAATTTCCCGTAATTCCCGGTCCTGAAATAAAAAATGCAAAGGCATCATTAAATTCGCTCCCAACATACTCGTTATATTCTTCAGATGCGAATACGTAGTTAAAACTCACCTTATCGCCGAACACCCTGAATTTAAAACGCAAAACAGCAGCGTCGAAGGTCTCTTCACCGCCAATCAATGGATTAAGCAAACTTGTGCCATTAAGATTGAGAGATCCATTTCCGCCCTGCCCTTCGTCGTTGTTAGGGCCAACGGCATTTTGGATTTTTCCCGTACTCATTATGATTCCTGTGTCTACATCCATACCCGATGCATCGCCGTTTGAGAATCTTCCTAGCATGGTGGCCGAACCGCTAAATACAATGCTGGCCGGATCAAATTCGATGGTGCCGCTTTCGTCGTCGATAAGATAATCTACCATTTGAGCCGCACTGGCCTGACTTACAGCTAGCTGACAATACAAATTCTTTCCACCTAACAGCAGGAGAAGAATTAGCAATAATCGAAATCCCAACACATCACGTAAAATCATTGCATAAAGATAATTCAGAAATCGACCGAATTGTTTAAGATATTTATCATATTAAAAAAAATCATAAACTTCTATCTAAGATTATACCATTTTTGCCATTTTTACCAACGAAGATTTTAATTTAAAACACCAAAGAGATATGAGCGATATTCGTGCTATTGTTGATCAAAATTCCGAACGCTATTTGAGCGAATTGTTTGATTTATTGAGAATTCCCTCAGTGAGTGCCGATCCCAAATACAAACAGGATGTATTACGCATGGCTGATGCGGTAAAGCAGAGTTTGGAGGCTGCCGGAGCCGAAAAGGTAGAAATTTGCCCCACACCTGGATATCCCATCGTTTATGGCGAAAAAATCATCAATCCCGAATTGCCAACGGTACTGGTTTATGGGCATTATGATGTTCAGCCTCCCGATCCGCTCGAATTGTGGACCAGTCCGCCCTTTGAGCCGGTAATTCGTAATGGAAATATTTATGCACGTGGATCGGCCGACGACAAAGGCCAGTTTTTTATGCATGTTAAAGCATTTGAACTGATGCTCCTAAATAACCTTTTGCCTTGCAATATTAAATTTATGATTGAAGGCGAAGAGGAAGTAGGCTCCTCAAATCTTGATGGATTTCTGGCGGCCAATAAAGAGCGACTAAAAGCCGACTGTGTATTGGTTTCGGATACATCCATGATTGCTAATGATATACCCTCAATAAACACCGGTCTTCGCGGACTTTCATACGTTGAGGTAGAGGTAACGGGGCCCAACCGCGATTTGCACTCGGGCGTTTATGGTGGAGGCGTAGCCAACCCAATTAACGTGTTATGCGATATGATTGCATCGCTAAAGGACTCAGATTTACATATTACGATACCCGGTTTTTACGATGATGTTATTGAATTAAGTCAGGCAGAGCGCGATGCCATTAATTCAGCACCGTTCGAGGTTGAAGAGTACAAACAGGAGCTAAAAATTGGCGATGTTATGGGCGAAAAAGGATATACCACACTCGAACGCACGGCAACACGACCTACCCTTGATGTAAATGGAATTTGGGGCGGTTACACCGGCGAGGGTGCTAAAACGGTATTGCCATCAAAGGCCTATGCCAAAATTTCGATGCGTTTGGTGCCCAATCAAA
>JBKCHQ010000164.1:0-46226 GCA_046302715.1 Bacteroidia bacterium
TCCGCAAGAGCAGTATTCATCCCGACTAAGACCATTAAAAAAATAAAAAGGCACCGTATGGCACTTGCCGACATGGTAGTTAAGTTTGATTTGCAAAGCTAAACTACTTATTTTAAATACATCTCCCACAATGGGGGGATATGTAATCGCTTTAGCCCCGAATTGCTTTAACCCCAGGCAAGGCAATTCCCTCAATGTATTCGAGCAGAGCGCCGCCACCAGTTGAAACATAGCTCACTTTATCGGCCACTCCAAATTGATTTGCTGCGGCTACCGAATCGCCACCACCTACTAAAGAGAAACAACCATTTTTTGTCGCTTCGGCTATGCATTCGGCCAGGGCACGTGTGCCTTCAGCAAAGGATTCCATTTCAAACACGCCAACCGGTCCGTTCCACAAAATGGTGCCCGATTTATATACTATTTCTTTGAATTGCTTTAATGTAGCGGGCCCGATATCAAGCCCCATCCATCCATCCGGAATTTGGCGCACATCACACACCTGTGTTTGCGCATCGGCAGCAAATTTGTCGGCACAAAGCGCATCAACGGGCAGGTGTATTTTTACTCCCAACAATTTTGCCTTTTCCAAAAGCTGCAATGCCAGTTCGAGCTGTTCGTCTTCCACAAGCGAAGCTCCAATATTCCCACCAAGCGCCTTAATAAAAGTAAACGTCATCCCACCTCCCAAAATGAGGTGGTTTACTTTACCCAAAATGTTTTCAATGATAGCAATTTTCGAGCTCACTTTTGCCCCTCCCATAATAGCCGTTAAGGGCCGATTGGGATGGAGCATGACTTTATCAATGGCTTCTATTTCGCCACGCATCACATAACCAAACATCTTTTTCTCTGGAAAAAACTTTGCTATTACCGCCGTTGAAGCATGCGCTCTGTGAGCCGTACCAAATGCATCATTCACGTAAACGTTGCCCAATACAGATAGCTTGCGGGCAAATTCCTCATCGCCTTTTTCTTCTTCTTTGTAAAAGCGGAGATTTTCCAATAAAAGCACTTCACCTGATTCAAGCGTACGACATGCATCCTCTGCAATGGGGCCTATACAATCGGTTGCGAATTTAACTTCGACGCCCAATCGCCGACTCAGCTCCGAAACAATATGTCGTAAGGAAAATCGGTCTTCGGGTCCTGATTTCGGGCGCCCTAAGTGCGACATAAGAATTACCGATCCACCGCTCTGCATTATTTTTTGGATGGTGGGAATTGCCGCAACAATTCGTGTAGCATCGGTTACCTGTAATGCTTCGCTTAGCGGAACATTAAAGTCGACCCGAACAAGCACTTTTTGATCGGAAAATGAATACGTATCAATTGAAAGCATGCTGCAAATTTGTGAAAACGCCTGAAAATATTATGCTTGATGTCCAAAATTATTTTTACATATAAAAACACTAATTTTGAGGCCCTCTCGTTTTAACGCAGCGTGACCTTTTTCAGACATAACCGATTTGCCGTCCTTTTTGGGCTCGTTTTTCTTATTGCGGGAGCTTGGGGCTGCTCCACCAAAAAAAACAAGTGGCCCAATCGGGCATATCATAACACCACTTCAAAATACAATACTTGGTTTAACGGTAATGAAGTGGTAAAGGAGGTAGAGCTTACTTTAAGTACAGGCCATCAGGATAATTTTTACAAGATTGTTCCTGTTTACCCTTTAGGCAACTTAGAAGACTCAAAAGGCATATACAGCGCTGCAGACAAGGCCATTAAAAAGGGCTCGATGGTGGTTGCCAAACACAATATGCTTATCAAGGGCAAGCAGTATAACCGCTATATCGACGATGCTTACATGCTAATTGGGAAAGCCAATTACTATAAGCGAGAATACTACACTGCACTTGAGATGTTTAGCTATGTTACCAAGGATCCGGTAAAGAATAACAAGAAAGACCCTATACAGCATATAGCTAACATATGGCAGGCCAGGGCGTACACCGAAATTGGTATGGTTTCGGAAGCGCAGATGGCGTACGACCGTTCGCTCAACGATAAAGCACTTCCCAAATCGGCTAAAAGTCCGCTCTACACAGCACTGGCAGATTTTAATCTGCGACAAAACAATTATCCTAAAGCTAAAGAATACCTCATTTTGGCCGTTCAATTTACTCGGAAAAAACAAGCCCGTTCGAGACTCATGTTTGTTTTGGCTCAGGTACATCAAAAATTAGGAGAGCTTAAAGAGGCCAATGCGCTTTACGAGAAAGTTTTGAAAATGAATCCCTCATACGAGGTCTTCTTCTACTCGCGTATTAACAAGGCTCGCTGCTTCAGCGCAGAATCAGGCAGCAGTAAAGAAATTAGAGAACTATTGACCGGGATGTTGAAAGATCCGAAAAACATTGATCTTAACGACCAAATTTATTATGTGTTAGGCGAAATTGAAGAAAAAGAGGAACGCGAAGACAAAGCCATAGAGCAATATAATAAGTCGCTACGGGCCAATACTACCAATACCACTCAAAAAGGTCTCTCCTACCTGGCCATTGCCGAATTGTATTTTTCAGATAAGGAATACCGACTTGCAGCTGCCTATTATGACAGTACGATTGGAGTTTTACCTAAAGACTATCAGGATTACAAGAGTATAGAAAACACGCAACAATCTTTAGCCGAGCTGGTTAAGCGATATAATACCATCGAGCGCTACGATAGCTTGTTGCGCATGTCGAAACTCAACCCCGCCGAACTCGATAAAAAAATCGAAGCTCTTTTTGCGCAGGAAGAGGCTGAGTTAAAGAAAAAACGAGAGGCCGAAGAGGCGGAGCGTAAAAAGCTCGAACAGCAGGCATCGCAAGGTGGAAGCTCTAATATGGGTGCCGGAGCAACAGGAGGACCAGGGGTTACTGGAAACGGACAATGGTACTTTTACAACCCCAGCGCCATGGGATTTGGATTTTCTGAATTTCGTAAAATTTGGGGTGAACGCAAACTAGAAGACAACTGGCGCAGAAGCAATAAGCAAAGCATTGCGCCCATCGTAAATAACGACATCAATAATCCCGACAATAAAGACGCGGCCACCAATAAAGATTCTGTCAAAGTGCTTACCCGAAAAGACTCTCTTGAACTGGCTCGTAAAAAATATTTGTCAGATTTGCCCCAATACGAAAAAACCAAAGAGGCCTATGCCGATTCGGTGCGTGAGGCCTTTTATGCGTTAGGAATGATTTACCGCGAACGTCTTAACGATTTAAAAAAATCGGTAGAAACATTCGAGGAATTTCTTAAAAAATACCCCAACGACCCCTCCGAATCGGCAGTATATTATCAGCTTTACCGAATTTTTCTTAAAATTCCCGATCCGACAAATGCCGAAAAATATAAGCAGCTTTTGGTGAGTCGTTTCCCCGATTCGGAGTACGCCAAAATTATTCTCGACCCCAATTTCTTTGCCGCTTCCAATTTGAGCAAGAAAGAAACAGAGTCGTATTACGAAGAAAGTTATCGACTATACAAGGCCCGACAGTTCGAGCAAGTGGTGGAGCGTTGCCGTAATGCCGAAGTTAGATTTACCGGGAACGCCCTCCTTCCTAAATTCACGCTGTTAAAAGCCATGGCAATTGGTCAGCTTAAAGACGTTAAAGCCTTTGAAACCGCCCTCAAAGAAGTAGTAAAAGGCTATCCAGGCGACACCGTTGAAATTAGGGCAAAAGAACTTCTGTTGGCATTGGATCGTGCTAGAGGTATCACCAGCAATGACAGCAGCAAAGTAAAAAAGCCCAGCTTTGTTTACAAGCCAGACACCACGCACTACATGGTGATTAGCATTGAGGATCGGCAGCTTAATCTAAATGATTTAAAAGTTAAGCTTAGCAATTTTAACAGTGAGTTTTATTCCACCAAAAATCTAAACGTAAGCAGCCGTATTTTAGGTACCAACTATCAGATTATAACCGTTCAATCTTTTGCCAATAAAAAGGAGGGAATGGACTATATGGCTACCCTCGATGACGATGGCTCCGTATTTGCAGATTTGAATTTGGACATTACCGACGTTTTTTTGATGAGTCCGGCCAATTACCAGCTTTTGATGAAGGAGGCCAACGTAAAAGAATACATCCAGTTTTACAGGGGTGTTTATGAATAAACCAGAATTTATTAACACTTTTTCAATAATTGTTTACATTTGCTGTATTAATCCCGTAATCTAAAAAGTATGTTCAACTCTAAAGATGCGCGCAATGGTTCAAGCTCGGACGTAATTGGCACCAACCAAATCCTCACAGGAACCACATTAAATGGCGATATCAATTGCGATGGAAACATCCGAATTGATGGAACTATGAGCGGTAACTTAATCGCCAAAGGCAAAGTTGTAATTGGTCCTAATGGTGTGCTTGATGGCGAGTTAAATTGCCAGAATGCAGATATCTCAGGGGTAGTTAAGGGAAAGATAACCGTATCTGAACACCTTTCATTAAAGGCATCCGCCAAGTGCAACGGCGATATTTCGACCAGCAAACTTTCCATTGAACCGGGTGCAAACTTTTCAGGAGCCTGCACCATGGGCGGAATAGTTAAAGATTTCTCCAAGCATGGATCCGGATCAGAAAAAAGACCCGTTCAGGAAAAAACCGCTTAACGAATATGTTTATTATGCCGGCATCGGCATTCAATTGGCCATTACCCTTCTAATTTTCGTTGGGATTGGCAATTTCTTCGATACGTATTTCGGGTTTAAAAGGCCTTGGTGCGTGCTTTTAGGAGGACTAATGGGCTCAATAGTCGCATTTTATAACCTATTTCGGCAGCTCAAACAAAAATGAACCGCATTGCGCCCTATCTTATTTTTTTCTGCTTGTCGCTATTTATAGGACTCGGTTCTGTTTTTATTCAGTTATTATTCCCGTTTAACCTAGGACTTTTAACTAGATTATTAGTTTTACTCTTGTTTTTTTGTGTTGCAGCCATAAGTCATTTTATTCTTGAACGAAAAATTAAAGATAGGGCCGCTGGATTTGTTCGCACTGCTATGTTAATGCAAACCCTAAAGCTATTAATTCTTGCTTTTGGGCTAATTATTGGCGCCTTTTATTTTAAAGGAAAAGCGACGGCATACATACTTTTTTATGCATTAACCTATGTATTGTTCTTAATCGGAGAACAGGTTTTAATTGCCTATGCCCTTAAGCGCAAATCACATAATTGATTGCATTTATTACTTTTGTACTGTATTAATAATTCATCTAATTGAAGCCTAAAAACACCACCCCTAACAAGCCCGGCAAAAAATTCATTAAGTGGATTTGGATAGCTATTGCCGGCCCGGTAGCTTTTGTATTTTTAATACTGCTCCTTACTTCTATCGGTGTTTTCGGAGCCCTTCCTACCATTGAGGAATTGGCTAACCCACGTTCTAACCTGGCCTCCGAAATTTATTCATCCGAAAATGAGCTTATCGGTAAATTTTTTATTGAAAACCGAAGCAATTGTACTTACGATGAGCTTTCTCCAAAACTGGTAGATGCCTTAATTGCGACCGAAGATGCACGTTTTTACCAGCATTCGGGCGTTGATGCTTGGGCTATTTCACGCGTTGTAGTTCGAAATCTTATTGGTGGCGATGCCGATGCTGGTGGCGGGTCGACATTAACGCAACAATTGGCAAAAAATTTATTTCCCAGAGAAAAACTGAATAAAGCCGAAATAATCATCCGAAAATTGAAGGAATGGATTATTGCTATGAAGTTGGAACGCAATTTCACCAAGGAAGAAATTATTGCATTATACCTTAACCAGGTAGATTTTGGAAATTTATCGTTCGGGATTAAAAGTGCCGCCAAGGTCTATTTTCGAACCAGTCCCGACTCATTAACGACCGAACAAGCCGCCTTGCTGGTAGGGATGCTAAAAGGCCCCTCGTTATACAATCCTCGTAAAAATTACGATCGGGCTTTGATCCGAAGAAATGTAGTGCTCGGACAAATGCTTAAGTATAATAAGCTTAGCGAGGAGGAATTTAACATCCTCAAAGAAAAGCCTATCGACCTATCAAAGTTCAAAGCCGAGAATCACAAAGCAGGACAGGCGCCCTACTTCAAGAATTTTCTTAAGATGCAGCTCACAAAATGGTGTAAGGAAAATAAGAAACCCGATGGCACCAATTACAACATTTATAAAGACGGACTTAAGATTTACACCACGCTTAATATGCGTATGCAATCGTATGCCGAAAAAGCTGCAAAAGAACATCTTAAAGTGATGCAGGATCGTTTTTATGGAAAAAGGGGTAAATCTGCTCGCTTCTCGGGCATTTCAGAAGAAAAGATCAACCAAATTTTGCGGGATGCCATGAAGCGTTCCGATCGCTACCGAAATATGAAGGAGGCGGGGGCCAGTGATGCCGAAATTGAAAAGGCCTTTCAAACCAAGGTGGAAATGGATATTTTCAGTTGGGATGGCGATAGCACCGTAGTAATGTCTCCGCTCGATTCGATCAGATATCACAAATTCTTTCTGCAAACAGGCCTAATGGCCATCGAGCCTCAAACGGGATATGTGCGAGCATGGGTGGGGGGTATTGATCATGATTTTTTTCAGTATGACCATGTTTACACTGGAAAAAGACAAGTAGGCTCTACTTTTAAGCCTTTTGTTTATGCAGTAGCCATGCAAGAAGGCTGGTCGCCCTGCGCCCGAGTTCCTAGTGGAGCGGTGTGTGTTCCTCTTCCCGGTGGAGGTCAATGGTGTCCTAGAGGAAGTAGTGGAGGCATGCTTCCGTTAAAAACGGCACTCGCAAAATCGGTGAATACAGTATCGGCATACATTATCAAGGAATTTGGTGTACAGCCCGTTATAAACCTTGCACGCTTGCTCGGCATTACCAGCAATTTGGTTCCACTGCCATCTATCTGTTTGGGCGCTTCCGATATTTCTGTTTTCGAAATGGCTGGTGCAATGAGCACTTTTGTAAATAAAGGCATTCATCTCGACCCCACTTACATAACCCGCATCGAAGATCGAAATGGTAACGTAATTGCCAACTTTGTTCCCAAGTCTAACGAAGCACTTGACGAACAAACCGCCTATCTGGTAATAGAACTTATGAAAGGTGTAATTGAAACAGGCACCGCTACAAGGCTGCGCGGGGGACCATATGGTCTAACCATGCCTATTGCAGGAAAAACAGGCACCACACAAAACAACTCAGACGGTTGGTTTATGGGGCTAACGCCCAATCTTGTAACGGCTGTATGGGTAGGTTGTGAGGATCGTTCGGTACATTTACCTGGATATGGAGCTGATATGGCGCTGCCCATTTGGGGTCTATTTATGAAAAAAGTGTATGCCGATAAGAAGCTAAATATTTCGAGAGAAGATTTTGAAAAGCCCGCTGTGCTTACGGTTGAAACCGATTGCTCGCAATATTACGAACCCGGCGACAATACTGGCGAAGGCCCGCCTCCAGCAGAAGATTTTGACGAATAATATTTCCTATGAATAAAGTTGTATTGAATGCCGATGCTGCTGTGGCAGACATCCCCAATGAGGCAGTATTAGGCCTTGGAGGCTTTGGACTTTGTGGCATCCCCGAAAATAGCATATCGGCGCTCATCCGAAAAGGAATTAACGGGCTTACCTGTATATCGAATAATGCAGGTGTTGACGATTTTGGCATTGGACTAATGCTTCAAACCCGACAGGTAAAAAAAATGATTTCTTCTTATGTGGGCGAAAACGAAGAATTTGAACGGCAGCTCCTCAGTGGCGAACTATTAGTGGATTTAATTCCGCAGGGCACTTTGGCGACACGCCTGCTGGCCGCCGGATATGGCATGCCCGCTATTTACACTCCAGCAGGTGTAGGAACAGAGGTGGCCCAAGGAAAAGAAGTGAGGAATTTTAACGGAAAAGATCACCTTCTTGAATATGCCTTCGACATAGATTTTTCAATCATAAAAGCCTGGCGAGGTGACACCCACGGCAACCTCATCTTTCGTAAAACCTCCCGCAATTTTAATCCGCTCATTGCTATGGCCGGCAAAATAACGATTGTGGAGGTAGAAGAACTGGTGCCCGCCGGCGATTTGGATCCGGATCATATTCATTTGCCCGGCATATATGTGCACCGCATTTTTAAAGGCGAAGGGTACGAAAAACGTATCGAACAAAGAACCACTAGACCTAAGCCACAGGACATTTAAAACGTAACACCATGCTCGATAAAACCGGTATCGCAAAACGAATTGCGCAAGAAATAAAGCACGGAATGTATGTCAACCTCGGTATTGGCATTCCTACCCTGGTGGCCAATTACATCCCATCTGGAATGGATGTAGTGCTGCAATCCGAAAACGGCCTGCTAGGCATCGGGCCTTTTCCTTTTGATGGCGAAGAAGATGCCGACCTTATAAATGCCGGGAAACAAACCATTACCACGCTTCCGGGCTCCGCATTCTTTGATTCGGCTATGAGTTTTGGAATGATTCGAGCCGGCAAGGTCGATCTCACTATTTTAGGCGCTATGGAAGTTTCTGAAAACGGCGATATTGCTAATTGGAAGATTCCCGGAAAAATGGTTAAGGGGATGGGTGGCGCCATGGATCTTGTAGCGTCGGCGCGCAACATTATTGTTGCCATGCAACATGTAAATAAGGCGGGTGAATCAAAACTGCTTCCCGCATGCGACCTGCCAATTACGGGTTTGCGTTGCGTTAAGAAAATTGTTACTGAACTTGCCGTTATTGATGTGCTGCCGAATGGTGGATTTTATTTGCTTGAGCGTGCGCCCGGTATTTCAGTTGAACAGATAAAGAACGCCACCCGAGGCAAACTCACCGTTCCCGATCAGGTGCCAGAAATGGTATTGCACTAAAACTTAATGTTTTTCAAAAATATTTCGGCGGTTCCATTAATGGAAACAACCGCACGGAATGCCTTTTCTGTTAAATAAATCCCCTGAACTTCAAAGGTATTGAGCTTGCCATTCAATACAATCTGATCGAAATACACCTTGTTATTAATCTGAGCATCAATACTCTTTCGAATAGAACCTAATGCCTCCTTAGCCGGAAAACGAAGCTTCTTTTCTAGTGTTGATCGCAAGGTTTCGTCTAAAAGCCATTGTGATGACTTAAGCAAAAGACTTTTACTTTGGATGTCATAATCCAGATTCTCAAAATACAACTCTTCTTTTTCGGAGTCAAAGGCTGGCACGCCCGATAAATAAAAGGTCCCTTTTACACGACCCGAAAAAACCACCTGAACATACGCTCTTCTGCCTTTTCCGAATACCGTAATTCCCTCTATTTTAATTTTTTTTCGCCCTAACGAAAATTCTTGTCCCTTTAGTTCTTTTTCGGCCATCAATGTGGCATCCTCAAAACCAATCTCAGATACCACCTCTACCAAAAATTTATTGGATCGCTCCGTTCTAATTACCAATTCGGGCAAAGGCGACAATACAGGCCTAGAAGGCTTGGCTCCAGTAATGGTATTGACTTGCGCTTCGGCGCCTATCGTGAATGTTATAGCTTGGGTACCCATTGTTATGGGCCGCAAGAACAATTTCTGGGGTTTTATAACCAACCAGGTCGAACTGGTCGAGTCCAGCAATAAAGGCTCTGCGGCGGTACTCCACAAGCGGGTAATTTCACTTTTTAAATTAAATGCATTGTTAATCTCTTTTTCTGCCTCGGCTACGCTCTCCTTAATTTGCTTGTCGAGCGGCTTTTCAACCATTCCTGAAATAGGAATGTCGAACGGGCCCACTTCAAAAACAGGCTTTTTTTTCCACTGAAATCCCTCCGATGATAAATTGGCCTTAAACACATACGCCTTATCAATGGAGGGCCGCGCCTTTACAAAAACATCCACGTCAAAAGTAAACTCCTTTTCAGGCTTAGGACAAAAACTGCAAGGACTCCAGCGTGCTTTACTCCAAATACTTAAAGGCAAGGTTATTAGAACATCTCCACCCGATTGGGCGGTCTTTACCGAGGTATTGCGTCGTACTACTAATTGTATATCGTCTTCTTCTGGAACGGTATAGGATCTGTCCTCATACACCACCGTACCCATGGATTTGTTAATGTACGCCGAGAGTTCTTTATAAGTAATGCTAACCGGCAATTCTATTTCGGATGTTTTGGGCACATAGCGCTCCGCATTTTCTAGATACTCCGGCTCGGGAGCCTTAATGGTTTTACAGGCGCTTAAGCATAAAATAAGCAGACTCGCCCCAAAACTTTTTTGCCAAAAAAACCTTAAGTACATATTACAAATTTAATGCGGTTATGCGAATTTAGTGACGGGGTTTTACTTGTATTGCTGATCTTGGGTTTAGCCTCGGGATTCGAAGCCCAACTTCATCGAAATCTTGATGGTTTTCATGAAGATTTTGTTTTAGATTCAAAGCAAAAATAACCTAACAAACCGATTGGCTTTTTTGTACCTTTGCCCGCTAATTTTTAATACAGGCGCTTCATGAAATTGTCGAATTTCAAGTTTAAACTGCCCCCGGAGCTTATTGCTGAGCGCCCGGCCGAAAACAGGGATGATGCCCGTTTGATGGTTTTAGATCGAAAAACAAAGACTATAGAACATAAAACCTTCAAAGACATTTTAAACTATTTTGATGATGGCGATACGTTTATCATCAATAATACCAAGGTTTTTCCCGCACGTATGTACGGAAACAAGGAAAAAACAGGGGCTAAAATCGAGGTTTTCCTGCTGCGCGAACTTAACCGCGAAAGCCGTCTTTGGGACGTTCTAGTAGATCCTGCCCGAAAAATCCGTATAGGCAATAAATTGTATTTCGGCGATGATGATTCGCTGGTTGCCGAGGTAATTGACAATACTACATCGAGAGGCCGAACGTTGCGTTTTTTATTCGATGGCCCACATGAGGAGTTCAAGCGTGTGTTGTATTCGCTAGGCGAAACACCCATCCCTAAATACATTACCCGCAAACCCGACGAAGAAGACGAAATACGCTTTCAAACCGTTTTTGCTAAAGTAGAAGGCGCCGTTGCAGCGCCAACAGCGGGGCTCCACTTTAGCCGTGAGCTTATGAAGCGCATGGAACTTAAGGGAATTAATTTTTCCGAAATTACCCTACACGTTGGCCTCGGCAGTTTCCGCACTGTTGAAGTAGAGGATCTCAGCAAGCATAAAATGGACAGTGAAGAGATGTTTATTACCGAAGAAGCCGCTGAGATTGTTAATAAAAGCCGAAGAGAACGTCATCGTGTGGTTTCTGTTGGCACCACCACCATGCGTGCCATTGAGACCTCTGTTTCCACCGAGGGATACTTAAAGCCCTACGAGGGGTGGACGAATAAGTTTATCTATCCACCTTACGACTTTAGAGTCGCCAACACGCTCATTACCAATTTCCATATGCCTATGAGTACCCTGCTCATCATGGTTTCTGCCTTTGCCGGACATGATTTTGTTATGGAAGCCTATAAAGAAGCCGTTAAGGAAAAATATCGCTTTTACACCTACGGTGATGCGATGTTGATTTTATAAGGTGAATCGTAGTTTCATTGTTGTAGCAGGCGGCAGCGGAACCCGGATGAATGCATCGGTTCCCAAGCAGTTCTTGCTATTGGCCAATAAACCTGTACTCATGCATACGCTCCAAAACTTGCATGTTGCGGCCCCCGATGCCCCTATTATTCTGGTACTTCCTGCCGATCAACGGGAGTATTGGAGCGCCCTGTGTTCAGCACATCATTTCAGCATTCTACATCAGGTTGTTGCGGGTGGAGAAACACGCTTTCATTCCGTAAAAAACGGACTTGCTCTGGCAACCGGCGATTATGTTGCCGTGCACGACGGGGTTCGGCCCTTGGTTTCAAAAGAAACCATTGATCGGGTTTTTGAGGCCGCCTACCAACATGGGGCTGCCGTTCCGGCCATTTCACCCAACGACTCAGTAAGAATCTTAAACGGCAAAGCGAGTGTTGCCGTTGAACGTGCTAATGTCGCCTTGGTTCAAACCCCGCAGTGTTTTAGATTAGCCCTTATTAAAAAAGCATTTGAACAGGGATATCGTAAAGAATTTACCGACTGTGCCTCTGTTTTAGAAGCCGATGGAGTTGCTGTATCAACCGTAAATGGTAACGAAGAAAATATTAAAATTACCCGACCGCAGGATTTAATCCTGGCCGATTGGTATATAAAAAATCCATGCCTTCGAAAACATCATGAAGACTAATGTACTCATCTTAGGATCGGGCGGTAGAGAACATGCATTTGCCTGGAAGATTTCCCAAAGCCCAAAACTGGGCAGCCTCTACATTGCTCCTGGCAATGCAGGAACCCGCCAATGCGGCATCAACGTAGGTCTTGATATTCTCGATTTCGAATGTCTTGAACGTTTCGTGCTGGAACATTCCATTGAACTGGTAGTGGTAGGGCCCGAAGAGCCCCTTGTAAAAGGAATTCGCGATTATTTTAACTCGCAGCCCGCTTTACATCACGTAAAACTTGTTGGACCCGGTAGTATGGGGGCGCAGCTCGAAGGCTCAAAAGATTTTGCAAAGCAGTTTATGGCTAGGCATAACATTCCCACGGCAGCCTATAAAAGTTTTACGCAGAATACCCTTAACGAAGGATTGGACTTTTTGGAACAAAATGCCGGGCCTTATGTATTAAAAGCATCAGGCTTGGCCGCGGGCAAAGGTGTAGTTATTTTAGAGCAGCGCGAAGAGGCAAAGCAAGAACTCATAGATATGTTGGGAGGTAAATTTGGTGCAGCAAGCCAAACTGTGGTCATCGAGTCGTTCTTAAAAGGCGTTGAATGCTCGGTTTTTGTGCTTACCGATGGAAAAGACTATTTCCTGTTGCCCGAAGCCAAGGACCATAAGCGGATTGGCGAAGGCGAAACCGGGTTGAACACTGGCGGAATGGGAGCATTTTCGCCGGTACCATTTTGCGATGCCGAGTTTATGAACAAGGTAAAGGCGCAAATCATTGAACCCACTATTCAAGGGTTACACAAAGAAAGTATCCCCTACACCGGCTTTATTTTCTTCGGTTTGATAAATGTGGCGGGAAATCCATTCGTTATCGAATACAATTGTCGAATGGGCGATCCCGAAACAGAGGCGGTGCTGCCACGCCTCGAAAATGATTTGCTGGATGTTTTTGATGCTTTATTTTCAGGTAAATTAGAGGAAATTGAGCCTCTGTTTTCCAAACAAGCTTCGGCAACTGTGGTGGTGGTTTCGGGCGGTTATCCCGAAGCCTACGAGAAAGGGAAGATTGTACACGGACTTGAAAAAACAACGCGTGGCCTTGTGTTTCATGCGGGAACGCAGCAGCAGGGCGAGCATATCGTTACCTCAGGAGGACGGGTGCTTGCCTTTACAGGAATGGCCGATACTCTGGAACAGGCCGTATCTAATTCGTATGAACAAATCAATTCGATTTGTTACGAGGGAATTTACTATCGGAAGGATATTGCTAAAATTGGCCTTTAATTCAGTCGCAAAATTCGCCTCCAAAATGGCTTTTCATTTTCTTCGTAGGAATAACTGTAGGCGTAGGAATATCCGTAACCTGCGGATTTGGAAGCATCATTTAGCAACAACGCCATATTAGGTAATTTTTTATCCCTGTGGAACGATTCTGGAATATGGAGGGTACCCTTATCGGTATATCCAGCGCGAACCAGGTAAATAACGGCGTCTGCATATTGGGCAACAAGTAGTGTGTCGGTAACCAGCCCAGAAGGAGCGGTGTCAACAATTATGTAATCATAACACGACCTTAAGGTTTCTAATACCTCGCCTACCCGTTCAGACATAAGTAACTCCGCTGGATTAGGGGGTATATCTCCCGCCGGCAAGACAAAAAGATTGTCAAATTCCTTCATCGGAAAAATAAAATCGTCTACAGCACTCTGACTATCAATTAAGTAGTTGGTTAACCCTTTGCAATGCGGTAAACCAAGATATTCTAATAATTTTTGCCGGCGTAAATCAAGGCCTAATAAAAGCACTTTTTTGCCCGAAGCAGCAAAGATTGCAGCAAGGTTTATCGCTACAAATGTTTTGCCTTCTCGTGCTAAAGTTGAAGTAACAAACAATATCTGTCCATCGCTTTTTTTGTGATCCAATATAAATGCGATGTTTGTTCGTATTGATCGAAATGCCTCCGATAATTGAGACTTATCGTTTTGTTTTACTGCTAGCTTATGCACCGCACGCGCATTGGGGATTTCGCCCAAAAACGGAATGTTTAATTTATTTAGCGCCTCCTTATTACGCACTTTCGTATTGAAGAGGCTCAAAATATAGATTGCCACAACCGGAATAAACACCCCAAAGAAAAATGCTAATCCGAAATACAATTTGCGGTTAGGGCTTACAATTTTTCCTGAGCTGTATGCCGCATCAATAACCTTGGCATTAGAAACGGTAACTGCCAATGCAATGGCTGTTTCTTCGCGCTTTTGTAGTAGATAGAGGTAAAGTGACTCTTTTATTTGCTGCTGCCGCTGAATTTCTCTTAGTTCTCTTTCTTTTTTAGGAAATGTTGAAATTCGACTGTTGATTTTTGAGTCCTGTTTATTTAACGTGGCCTCTTTTAATTCATATGTCGAAATTAGATTTTCTAAGGCAGCCTTAATGCTTTGGCGCAAACTTGCGATTTGTCCTTCAAGCGATACAGCCAATGGGTTTGATGCCGAGCTATTTTTTTCAATCCGATTTCGATTGAGGACGTGTTTGTTGTGTTCATTGATCATGTTCACTACGGCATCATCCGTTAAACCCAGATTTGCCGGCAATAAGTCGTTATTATCTATTGATTTATTGAGATAATTATAAACGAAACGGCTTAATTGGAGCTGTATATTGGTTTGAATAATTTCCTGCTCAATCTTTGATTCGCTGGCGAGGTCTATCTCGGTTTCTGAAGGGATATCCACCAAATTTAGCCGTGTCTTATATTCTTCTGCAACAGCTTCAACATCAGATAGCTCAGCAGTTATATACTTGATGCGTTCGTTAATAAACTCGGAGGTGTTTAAACTCACCTGATTTTTATCCTCTATAGCATCCTCTCTGTATTGCTTAATTAATGAATTTAATATGTCGGTGGCTCTTTTTTTAATCGGATCGCGCAGGGTAATGCGGATTACATTTGATTTTACATTCACCGCTTCGACCTTTAAACGCTCTGCAAATTCTGCCGCAACAATGTGCGTTGGTTTTACCGCTAAGCGTATTTTTCCGAAGTTTGTTTTGCCTTCAACATTTTGCTTTTTCAGTTGAAATTTGGCCTTGCCTAAATTTACAGGAGTCCCGAATGTTGATTTTGCCAATTTGCCTTCGGCAAGGAGGTCATAAGTATTCCCTGATTTATAAATTACTTCTGCGCTTAGTGTGTTGTTTTCGAAAAAGGTATCGTTGGGCAAGACCTGTAAAAGAAAAGGCGCATCGGTATATAGTTCTAAATCTAAGGGCGAATGTTCGACAAAATAAGATACATTTAAACCCAACTCTTCGACCACACGGTTCATTAATGTGCGTGATTTGAGGATTTCGATTTCATTTTCCAGCTTATTTCCGTTGCTGATTAACCCCAAATCCTCAAAAACACTTATTTCGTCAATACTTTTACCCTTTGATTCGTCCTTTATAAGCACCGTTGAGCTCGCCTCATATTTTGTGGGCGTATACTTCAAATAGAAATGGCACGATAAAACCGCTAATACGGCGCCTCCAACAATCCACGGCCATTTAACCAGATATTTCCAGATGAGTTCCTTCAAATTAAATTCGGGATACTCTACTTGATTTTCGAAATCTGATCTTGGTGCCGTGTTTTCCACTATTTCGTAATAAGAGTTAAAGTAGTTATCAAAAGCGTTAGAATGGAAACTACAACACCCAAACGACTATTAATGGCGCTGGCATTTCGCTGCGCACGATTAGGTTCTACGTAGATAATATCGTTTTGCTGCAAAAAATAGCAATCGGCCGACTTAAAAACCTCATCGTTTGTAAGATTAATTCGGTACGTCTTTTTTTTACCATTTTCGGCGCGAACCAATAAAATATTATCACGTTTTGCGGTAATATTTAAATCCCCTGCAAGCCCAAGCGCTTCGGTAAATGTGAGTTTTTCGTTTGGAATAATGAAGCTTCCCGGACTTCGAACATCCCCCAAAACCGTTATTCGAAAATTTTGGATTCTTATATTCACTGTTGGCTCCTGTAAATATCGTTTTAAGCTGTCCTGGAGCATTTTTGTAACATTTTCGCGCGACATGCCACCTATATGCACCGAGCCTATTTCAGGAAAATTAATATTGCCACTTGCATCAACCAAATAACCCCCTACACTGGCCACTCCGTTGGCATAATTAACCGCTTGTGGGCTAACCAGATTTAAATAGGGGTTGAACGGCGCCGCTAATTCCGGATCTTTAGACGACACATGGATGGATAAGATGTCGTCTGGCTTAAAAACAAGCGTGTGTTTCGGCAAATTGGCATCGCCATCAACCTGAAAATACGCTGAAGACTTGCGGGAAACACATGCCTGAAACCCGAAAAAAAACAGCATTATTGCGATGAATAAAAATGTTGACTTACGGTATGTTTTACTCCTTAATAGCATTAAACAAAGGTAAACATCGAATTCAAACCTTAAGCACTTCTTTTTTGTCGAACAATGATTGAAAAAAGCGCTTTGAAAAAGTATCTCAAATCGGTTGTATAGGGCCTTTTTAGCTTTTCTATTAAATATATTCGTTCGGCATTTTGCACGCTTTCTACATCTGAACTTACGTTTAGTGCCACATACGGCGGAATACAACCCGGTTTTTGGCGGTTTCTCAATTTCTGCAAGTCTTCGGGGATGTCTTGAAAATACCTTTGAGACACCGGCCTCACCCCAACCAATTTCATTTCTCCTTTAAGGATATTAAACAATTGCGGAAGCTCATCAATCCAATATTTTCTAAATAATTTACCCCACGGCGTGAGCCTAAAATCATTAGCCGGTTTTCCGCTTTGTGCATAGCCGTATTTTTTTAAAATATAATCGTGCAAATATTCTGAATACGGATGCATGGTTCTAAACTTATACACTTTAATGATTTCCCCCCTGTATCCAAGGCGATTCATAGAAAATACAGGCCCGTAGCTAGGCTCCATATCAAAGGCGGGTTCTTTTACTTTTTTAGCGATAAAATAATCTAATCCTTCTATCTTTTCATTTCCAATTATTTCATAACCGCAACATACAATGCGACCGAGCATCTCAGCTTTTGAGAGCAACCTGTTTTTTCCTTTGGTTAAAAAAAAGTAAAGCTGTTTGGTTCCATTCATCTTGGGCATCACCCTATGAAACACAAAATCAAAAGCCATAAACAACAGGCGCAAAACAGGAATCCTGTAACGAGCAAATCGGGCTCTCCTTGAGGTGTAGGTTTCGAAATAGCCTACAAGAACGTTTCCGATGCAAAGCGTTGCGTTGATTTGCTCCAGCCTTTTATTTATGAATCGCTCATTATTCATGAGTGCACTAAAACAGTGCACCGTAGCCTGATTTAAAATGTTGGAGTTTGCGTTCTCCTCCACAGATATAAAATTAATTTCCTGCAGATTTACCCGAATGTATTTCGAGGCGAACTTTAAAATTTTATTTCGATAATCATTTTCTGGCACCATTACGTTCTACTTCCATAATATTATTAATAGTTCTTAAATAAAATGAGGTAACATCCTCTTTATCGTTGAGCATTTTAGTCCTCTTTGCTGCAAAAAGATTTTTCCTGTCATCTGTTGCAAAAACATCCTCTATTTTTCGGTATAATTCATCGGGGTGCGAAGGATGAATCCCAAACGTTAATTGATAGTTCTCCTCAAGCTCTTCCAGTACGCTTATTTTGCCTGCAAAACTACTAAATCTTAGCGCTGGCGTACCCAGAATTGCAGCCTCAACCGCCATACTTTGACTATCGCCCAGATATAATTGTGCAAATGCCAAAACATGATGAATGTCTAAGGGGTTGATATTAAGCCTATAGCGTTCAAATTCGGGCTCTAAAGGCCTTTCGGAGGTTATGAACACAGCGCCGTATTTTTGAAGCCGCTTAATTGTTTCAGACGCAATTTCGGGCGTAAACCCCTCGGCAAAAGTATCGTGATGAGCGTTGAGCTTTGCAAAGCGGATTATGGAATAGGGCTTTGATGCATCAAAATATTTTTGGACAATCTCAACATTCGGAACAAATCGCTTAGGATGTAAATACGCCAATTTCTGATATCCCTGATACGTAATTGTTTTTCGCTGCCATGGACCGTTATCACAGATTGCCGGCGAAACAACAGCACTTGCAAATGGATATACCACCCGAGCAAACCCTTTTACAACCTTGTAATCATCCTCATTAAACACCAGACTTTTTATGCCTAGAAGTTTTCCTACCCATGCAATTTCGGCAGAAGTGCCAAGCATTAAATCGGGCCTGTTTTGTTTGGCAAAACGAAATAGAACCGAAGTTTTTACCCAAAGGCTCTCAATAATTCCCATAATACCGTCCTTTCTTCCTTGAGGTAAGGTATTAATATATTGAAGGCCAGAGGCGTCGAGCAAATCTGTTAATACATCCTTGGTTTTAACCATTATAGTTGTTCTAACACCTTGTTGATTAAGCTCAGCAATCGTATTTTTAAACATATGATAATGCGCAGGATGTCCCAAAAAAAACAAACAATGCTTTTGCTTCATACTTTATTGGGCGCTAATTTCTGAATACAGTTTTAGTATTTGTAATGCGACCTGCCTGCCGCTTATCCGCAATTGGTTGATTCGCTCAGGACCCTCGGTAAATTTACGATTTGTTCTAAATTCCATTGCTTTTATGAGTTTAAACGCTACGTCATTAGGCTCAAATGAAGCTATAAAACAGCCAGATAAATTCTTGATTAAAAACGCCACATCGCCAACATTTGTAGAAACCACAGGCGTACCCGTAGAAAGGGCCTCCTTAATAAATTGAGGCGAGCCTTCGGAAAAAGAGCTCAGTAATGCAGCATCACAAGCATTTAGCATCATTGCCACTTCGTAACGCGAGCGATTTTTTAATTCAACAAGCTCCAATGTTGGATCATTAAGGGTTTCAATCGCAGCAGCAGCCAAGGGGTAATTCTTAACCGAATTGTTAAATGCCGAGGAAAAGAGTATGTATTTTTTTTCGGGCAACCATCCTAACTCGGCTTTTGCGGCCGTTTTTTCAGATGGAATAAAAATATTGGTATCCACCCCACAGGGAATTATTTCAACATCACTTCTTCCAAGCTTACGTTGCATTTCCTCCGAAACTACAATCTGTTTATGCGTTAATACGATTGCTAAACGTGTAAAAGCTCTAAGTTTTGATTGGTTTACATCTGACCCATGAAAGGTGGCCAGCACCTTTTTACTGCGTTGAAGACCGCATAAAAGAGCCGACATGCCCGAATGCGCATGAATAAGATTGGGATCAAACGATTTAATCATCTTTTTTAAATCGCTCCAATTGCCTAAGTATCCTTCAATTCCTTTTCCAACAATCGGGAAAATTTGTATTTCAACGCCCAGCTTAGAGAGTTCCTCCGCCTGCTCTTGAACAAAAGGACTCACCCTACCTGAGTTGGCGCTGCAAACTACGAGTGCCCGCATATGAACTTTGGTATAGAATGCCGATGATGCTGCCAAGATAAATAAAAACAATAAGCCTATAGCTTATATGATACATCTGGCCTGCAAGCGAGGTAATGAATGGAGTAATAAAGAGCATGTAAAACGTAGCTTTTAATTCTTTTTTTACTTCAATATCTAATGGGCTTTTAAAATAATACTTTCTGAACTTTTTAAAAATATCAATAAAGACAAAGAAATACAGTAAAAAACCTATGATACCAATGGTGTTAATAATGAGATTGTAATCTACATGAAGATTTCGTGCGCCAAATCTGCCTGAAGCATAATTCCCCACCGAATTAAAGCCCTGCAATCCAAAAATACTTTTTACCGGATTTTCGAATGAAAAAACCTCATCCCAAACATAGGCCGTTTCCAGATAACGACTCTCTCTTTCGAGCGCTCCCTGCTCAAAACGGGAGCTTCTGGCATCAATTCGTTGCTTAATAAGGTCTTCATAAAAAGGTAAGGATACCATTAAAAATAATATTATCCCCAAAAGCACGCGAATAGTAACTAAAACCTTGGGGGCGAAGGTAAATCGAATAAAGTTGCCGGCAAGCAAACCAGTAATGGCAATTCTCTTCAGTGAAATTACAACCATCATAGCCGTAATAACCGAGAGGGATAAAACCCAAATTCGCTTTAATCGCTGCCTTCTCATGAAATAAACGATCAAAGGCGTAATAAGCACCGAATAAGTAAATACGTTCCAATTGTCGTCCATACCGCCAACCAAAAAATCGGAACCGCCCGTGTAGACTGATTTTCCTATTCCTAGCGTCTGGCTTACCAAGTAATTTATGATAAGAACGACAAACACGAAAACTACCGACTTATTAAGTACAATTAGTTTTTTAATTGTATTAATGCTGTTAAATCCAATTGCGAACGATAGCATCGGAATTAACACTTTAAGAGTAATGTTCAACGAGCGGTTCCAGTCGGTGCTGAACAGTACGTTTACCAAACAATAAATGGCAAATACAAAAGTCCATGCATAGAACTTTTTGTTTTTTTCATGCCGAATAAGCGTAGCTCCGATTAAGGCAAGCATGGCCGCTGCTCTTAATATGGGTAAAGCGCCTCCGCCTTCAAAAAAAATAAGAAGTACGTCAAACAATACATTTACCGGAAGCAAGAATAGAATCAACCAGTTTTTCATATTGTTTATTGATTGTTTGGCCTTGCAGCTATCGCCTCAATTTTATCTACTTCTTGCTTAATGCGCGCTTCCCACGACAACATATTTTCACGTATTTCCTGCGCTGCATTGATCCCATATTCCAATCTTTCGTTGCGGTATTTCAATAACCTTGTTATCGCCTCTGAAATTTTTGAGGGCTCGGTATTTTTTAACATTAAGGCCGCTCGGTTCGACACAAAATATTTCATAGCTGGACTATCGGCCGTTACGATGCAGCACTGGTGCATCATTGCCTCAAATAATGGATTACCCGCGTTGGAGTAATCATAAAATGATAAAAACACATCGCATGTATGATAAAATTTTGTTAGTTCAGCATGCGCTATCGAACCAGCAAAAATCACGTGATCGACTAAATGATTGACTTCGACAAGACTTTCAAGCCTTTGGCGCTCCTCTCCATCACCAACGATGATTAACATTACCTTGGGATCGTTTTTTGCTAATTCTTTAAGGGCCAGGATTGATTTATCTACTCTTTTCCACGCTGCCAATCTACTAACTGTTAAAAGTATTTTAGTATCGGAGTCTATTCCGTATCTACGAAGTATTGTATCTCTGTTTTCTTGTTTATCCTCTTTGACATTGATAAAATCTATTCCATTGGGGACAAACCATAATTTTTCTTTTGGGCAACCCAATTGAAACAAAAACTCATCGCCCCGTGTACCATCGTTAGTCATGATCACACAGTCGCCAAATTTTTTATATCCTTTATTCTTTAAATAGAATTTAATCCGTTGCCTAAGCGTGTGATGCTTTTCGGGCCTCCAGTTAACGCCAAAATAACGCACAATAATGGGCTTTTTACCTTCATACAGTAAATGGCCTATATAAGACATGAAAGGGCCAGCCAAATACACCACATCTGGTTTAATTTTATGTCTGTTAATGATTGTTTTAATGCGGTAGTTTAAACGTATTACGTGTAAATAATTAAATAAATAGCCCCAAAATTTAATCGTGTTTATAGTGTTAAAAGTCTTTGCAGGAAGTTGGATAAATTTGCAATTATTAATATTGGGGTCATCGCCCGGCGCAATTAATAAAACGTTAAATTTTTGCGATAGCCCAATCAGTGTTTTATAGATAACTTCCTTACCAGCACCTTTTCCAAGGTCGAACACCGAATTTTGCGACAATATTAAAATTGTTTTCATTGGATCAAGAGTTTGGGCCTCTTAAACCATCTCCAGGCCATCGATAATGCAATGGTCGGGAATAAAATAAGTAAGAGAATTGGAGTTCCCAATGATAATATGTTGAGAATAATCATTACAATAATGGGTCCTAACGCAAAGGAAGACCCTTTTAAAATATTAATCAATAGCTGTTTAAAATCCGTCTTGACCTTATTAAGCAGATAAAATAATTGATATCCGTAAACCAATAAACTGGCTACACTGTATAAAACAATGGCCATTGGTGCATCAAAAAACGATGCGGCTATAACAATGGCCAAAGCCCTAATTAGTAGACTCACCGCCATAAATTGCATAAACTTATGCTGTAGTCCAAGTATATAATATAAATTACTAATGGGAGAGGAGATAAACCATATAAAGGTCCAAAAGCTCAATACCTGCGAGTACTCCCCGGCAGGGATCCATTGCTTTCCAAAAAAGAAGGAGAACAAAACATCCCCAAAAAAGAAAATTGCTGTTATGGGCAAGATGCCAAAACTAAATAACTGAATTACTACTTGGTTGCTTGATTTACGCAGCGTATTCATATCGGAGGCCTCACCTGCCGATTTTTTGTAAAACACATCGCCTATGGCTTTTCCCAGAAGATTCATAGGCAACCTCAGCATAGTAAAACCCAGCGCATAATACCCCACTGTTTTGGCATCAAAATAATAAGCCAGTAAAAAGGATGCAGCCGACCAAGAAAGAAAGTTGAGCAGGGAGGCCGGCACATCGAACTTTATAAAGTTTTTATGCTCTAGAAGAAGCATTTTTAAATCGTTCCAGCCTATGATTTCAATGTTGAATTGTGCCTTTTTGCCTAGTTCAAAAAGATAATAAATAATAACGGTTGTAGCCGCGAGGAGCTCAGCTAAAATAAGCCAAGCCGGCCCGGCACCTAAATTTAAACCAAAAAACAGTTTTAAAATTTGCAACAGCAAAGCCTGTAAGAACAGACCTTTTGCCATAGTAGTGTACAGTTTAAAGGTGTTTCCTCCGGTTTTGAATAAATTGATAACGGATTGAAGAAAGAATGCGACAGGGATAGTTAAAATAAAATATCCCGGATACTTTAATCCTAAAAAACTCATCCAAAAAGTCTGAAACGGAAAGGTTAAGAGAAGTAGCGAGATGAAAAAAAACAGGATTATAGTAAAGCCTGTGCTGACCAACTTTTTTGCTTCATTGTTATCCGCAAGAATTATTGCCCGATCCAATCGAAGCATAGATATAACTACCATCAAACCAACAATCTGATTAAAAAGATTGAGCGTTCCGATGTCTTTGGCATCAAAAATCCTTGTAATAAATGGTGTAAATAAAATTGCCAAGACCTGGCTCGCAATGGTACCTGTAGCCAACTTGCTTACGTTAATCCAGAACTCCGAAACACCTAATTTTTGAAGAACTTTCATCTTGCCACCTTTCCTACAGCCGGAACCCCCATTAACACATCGCTACCATTGGGGAATGATTTCGTAACAACCGCCCCTGCCGCAACAATGGTATTATCGCCGAGCACGACTCCAGGCAAAACAACAGCATTGGCGCCAATCCAACAATTTTTACCAATTATAATGGGCTCGCCTTTGAGATGACCTCCTAAATTATGCCCCTCATGGTTGGCAGAAATTAATTTCACACCAGGAGCAATTATAGTGTTTGCGCCAATTTTAATTCCATTTATTGCTTGGTAATAACAATTACCCGAAAGTAAAAAACTCTTCTCCACCCCTTCGCCCAATTCAATGTTTTCGGGCTTTATGGCTGTTGAAGTGAAGTTGATGGAGAATTTACATTCTTTATTCAACCCAAATAACAGGCGAAAAACCCAATAGATGGCATAATTTCTTCTGGCTGCTTTTGACAATAATCCTCTGTGCTGCAATTTTTTAATAAATGGAATTCCTAATAGAAGCCTTAGCATGGGTAGATATGAAAGCGAAAGTAAAGTTAAAGTTTCTTTTTTCTATGTTTTCTTAAAATAAGGCTGCTTTTCTGCCATCGAAAATTTTTGTTCGTTTTGATTTTATCGCTCAGAGATTTAGCGCTCAAATTATAAGGGGGTTAATTGAATATAATTTGTCTTAACTATCTTTGCTATTACATTTTGTAAATGATTCATTGGTAATTTCTATTTACAGCAAAACACTCCATGAAGAAAAGCCATAGCATTAAACTTACGGCATGCTACATAACTGCGCTATTGCTGCTATTTTCTTTTGGAGAAATACGCGCACAAAAAGCCAAACGAGCCAGTATCGAACTTGCTGCGGGCTCCAGTAATGCAGTGCATCCCTTTACACCTGGTTACCGCTCTCCAACTTTTGGCCTTTTTCATGCCGAATTAGGCTATCGTAAGATGCTAAACGAATTAATTGGCTATAAAGCAACAGCAGGCTATGATAAAATAGAAGGTTCCCCCTCAAGCAATGCTTTCTCTTCCAACTACCTTCGCCTAAGTTTTCAAGGCGTGGTTGATATGGGACAACTATTACGCTTTCGCGATTTTGTTCGACGATTTACTATTTTGGTGCATGGAGGACCCGGTTTTTCAAACTTATGGAATGATAACGGCCAATCGGCATCAATGCTAAACTTAACGGTGGGCATTGTACCTCAGATAAAATTATCAGACCGATTTAGGCTTTTTTCTGATTTTACTCGTGTGCGCCACGTATATCAGCAGGTAACTTTCGATCTCCAATCATCGCACAACCAATTGGGCTTCGATGGATGGATTGCCAATATTAGTTTGGGCGCTTCCTATAATTTTTAGTTTCGTTTCTCTTTAATCAGCTCATTGCGGGCTGCGGATCCATTTCACTCTGGCCAAACTTGCGCATGGTTTTGAAATGACTTAATACTGCTGACCCAAAATGATCGATGCAGTAATACGGAAGACCGTGTTTTTGAGCCAATCGCTGCACTATAGGACTCAGCGCCGGATAATGCACATGGCTCACTTTTGGGAAAAGATGATGCTCGATCTGAAAATTCAAACCTCCCACAAACCATGAAATAACGGGGTTATTCATCGAAAAGTTAGAGGTTGTGCGCATTTGGTGTGCCGCCCACGATTCGGTAATTCTCAATTTATCGGAACTTAAAGTTGCGTCTGTAAAAGCGGTATGCTCTACAACATGTGCCAACTGAAATACCAGGGCCATGGTTAAGCCCATAGCTGCATTTGCCACAAAATAGCCCATTAAAAACTTTGAAACACCCACACATAAAATGGGCAATGCCATGTAAAAGAAGATATAAAGCACTTTAGTACCCCAAAATATAATGTGCTCTTTAACAGGTATCGGAGGCATAGGGGTGCCGTTTACCTCGCGTTTAAAATATTTATCGAAATCGGTTAAAAGCGCCCATAAAATGGAGGAAATTGCATACAGCGGAACCATATAGATATGCTGCCAACGGTGCATCGGCTTGTAGGCTTGTGAATAACAATGGCGCAAGACGGGCGATTTGGCAATATCATCATCAACCCCGTCAATATTTGTGTAGGTATGATGAATGATATTGTGTTTATGCTTCCAAATAAAAGCATTACTGCCCAAGGCATTCATGGTTAAACCCATGATATAATTCACACGCTTACTTTGCGAATAACTTCCATGGCAGGCATCATGCATCACACTAAACCCTATGCATGCCAGTAAAAAGCCCAATAGTAGACACAAAGCCAGCGCAATAAATGGATTTAAGGTGATTGTGGTAAGTAACGTTATGTAAATGCCTAATGCGCCACCAATGAGCAGCACCGATTTTAAGTACAAGCGCAAATCGCCAGTAGATGCAATTCCTTTCTGCGTAAAATAGGCTTTAACCTCAGCATTGAGCTCGTTATAAAACGCATTTTCGGTATTGTCGAAACTAACTTTTTTCAATTGGGGTAGTTTATTGATACAAAGATATAGTTTAATTACGCCCGATACATGTTTTGGCATTATTTGGCGGCAATCTCCTATTCTGCCATTATTTCTGCCATAGTCAAGAGGCGTTCATTTACCTCCGAAATATGCTTTACAGCTTGCGTAAGCGGAACCAGATTTAGCTGACCGGCAACAATACCCACCATCATTTTATTTTGTCCATGCAATAAGGCCTCAACCGCTTCAAACCCCATGCGTGTAGCCAACACCCGATCCATACATGTTGGGTTTCCGCCTCTTTGGATATGACCCAAAATGGCCACTTTTGTTTCGAGTTTGGTGAATTGCTTTTGAACCCGTTCGGCTATTTGAAAGGCACCACCGGCATCGTCGCCTTCGGCAACAATAATGACGTGTCCTGTTTTTTGGCGCTTCCAGCCACGCTCGAGTTGGGCAATAAGCCGATCGACGTGCGTTTGAGTTTCGGGAATCAAAATGGCTTCGGCGCCCACGGCAATCCCGCTGCGCAATGCAATAAGGCCCGCATCACGGCCCATTACCTCAACAAAAAAGAGACGGTTGTGCGAGCTGGCGGTATCTCTTATGTTATCAACGGCCTCAACAACCGTATTTATGGCGGTATCGTAACCAATAGTAAAATCGGTTCCAATTAAATCATTGTCTATCGTGCCCGGAATGCCCATTACCTTAACGTCGGGGTACTCGTTGCTGAACACCTCAGCCCCTTTAAAAGAGCCGTCTCCACCAATTACCACAAGCGCCTCTATGCCTCTTTCTTTAACGTTCTGATATGCTTGTGCTCTGCCTTCAGAAGTCATGAATTGCTTACTTCGGGCTGTTTTTAAAACGGTACCTCCACGATGTATAATTTGCGCTACCGAAGAAGAGTCCATATTTCTGAATTCGCCACGAATAAGCCCCTCATAGCCGGCAACAACCCCGCTCACTTTTAAATTATAATGCAAGCCGGTGCGCACCACAGCCCTAATGCAGGCGTTCATTCCGGGTGCGTCGCCTCCTGATGTTAAAACCCCGATATGCTTCATCCTAAAATAAATTTACGGTATAAACTCTATAGCCCCAGCGTCGGGAGCTTCGTCGCCAAGCCTATTCTGACCCAATAAGTCATCAGGTATAGGCGGGAACTCGTTTACTATAGATGCAAGGCCCCAATTTCTTGCTGGCGATGTGGTTGTTAAACGATAATTGTTTTGATCGGCATCCACAAAAAGTGGATCCTCGTTAAACTTCATGCCAATAAAGTGCGAAGCATCGGAGGTGTTGATGTCGGGATTGTCAATCTTTAAAAGACTGTTTTTGAACACCCAATTAGACGCAGCATCGGGAAGAAATTCAACCGCCAGTTCATTGCCACTTTGCAGATTACCGTAAACAATGCCGTTTTTAAATGCAAAATTCATATCGGCCACAACAATAGAATTATCCGGCCGCGACTGTGCATTACTGAGAAACACCGAAGGTTCGGTTCGAACATTTTCGCTCCAGTAATTAGCAAACGTGCAGTGCCTAAAATCATACGATCCGCCGCGGATAAGCGCCAGGCCATAGGCGCCACAATTACTCACCATCGTATTCCACGCTCTAATGGTATAGTTTACACCATAAATACCAAATGCGCGCATGTTTCTGATTCGGGTGTTGCTCAGCTCAAGCTGTCCTTCAGGTGCATTACCTAGTTCGATTACGTCTTCGGCCTGTATGCCAATGTTACCATTCTTAATCACGGCATAATTAATCTTATTACCGCTGCTGCCCTGATTTATCCAGATACGATCCCACTGTCCCGGCTCCTCTTGATAATACGATTCTTTTCGAACCCCTTGAAAAACAACACTATCCTGTAGCGTGCCGTTCACCACCAGTTTTCCTTGCTTATAGACCCAAATTCCCGAATTATTGTAGAGATAAATCTGCGTTCCGGCCTCAATGGTAAGGGTTTGAGCCGAATCCACCACCAAATAACCAATGATTACTTTGGGTTTATCGTTGGTCCATACCTCTGAGCCATCCAGCACCGAATATGCCGGAAATCCGTTGGTGGGGATATTTGTGGGGCGGTAAAAATCAGCATTTCTACCATAGGCCACCAGCTGCACTTTTTGAATGTTACCGTTGGTCTCAAACAATACACTGTCGGTAACCACAAAGGGATTGGCCTCGTTGTTGGGATCAATGGTAACTTCGGCGAACACAAAAATACTATCGCCCCCCTCAATCTCTATATCTGTGTGCACTGCACCGGGCACTCCGTCAACGTTGAGTCTGAACATGGAGTTGCTGCCGCCAGCCAAACGTATGGAGCTAATATTTATTTTTTTATCGTTAGGATTATACACCCGAAAACGCTGCGTTACAGAACTTAGACTGGTAAATACGGTGTCGAAATACACCGAATCGTTTGAAAAAGCAAGCTTATCGTTAGGGTCGGTGGTAATTTCATCCTTTCTGCAGGAATTGAAAAACACCATACCCCACAAAAATGTAATGGGCAACAAGAATAATTTAGCGCTATGTAACAAAGCCTTCATCTAACGAATAGAGAACTGAAAAATTGCCTGGGCATTAAAAAATTAAGCGGTCCACTTTTTTGCCGCCTGCGATATGTTGATCTACTATAACCGAAACATCCTCCATCTTAACATTGCCGTAAAAAACACCTTCGGGATACACGGCCACAATTGGTCCCTTCTCGCAAAAATCGAAGCAACCTGTACGTTGTGCCCTAACACGAATGGGTAAGTTTTTGTCTTTAACTTCTTTTTTAAATGCGGCCACCAATGCCAGCCCATTTGCCTCACCACAGCATGGCCTTGGGGCGCCTTCGGGCCGTTGATTGTTACAAACAAAAATGTGACAGTCGTATTTTAAAGTACTATCCATAAACGCAAAGTTTCTTTCATTCGTCAACAAAGGTAAGCACTTGATGTTATGATTATACACCATGAAAACAGTTCTCATCACCGGCGCCTCCGGCGCTATTGCTCACGCGCTAAGTAAAGAGCTAAAAAACAGAGGTTTCGTTGTATACGGACTAAGTCGTTCCGCCCAAACGCCCCCCTTTTTTGATGCGGTATTCAGCTGGGACATAGAAGCTGGCAGCATTGACTGGGAACCGCAAAAATCACCTGATGTTGTGATACACCTGGCGGGCAGTGGTATAGCCGACAAGCCATGGACCGCAGAGCGAAAGAAAGAAATTCTACATAGCCGCATAAAAAGCCTGGATTTGCTCAAGATGTTTTTTGAAAAACGAGGCTATCGTATAGAGGTATTGGTTTCGGGTTCGGCGGTGGGGTGGTACGGTATGCAAACCGATGAAATCGTTCATACCGAAACAGAGCCCGCAGCCACAGATTTTCTGGGGCAAACGTGTTTGGAATGGGAGGCGGCCGCCGACCGATGGAAAAGCATGGCCGACCGTATTGTTAAAATTCGCACCGGAATTGTGCTGGATGCACAATCGGGGGCATTACCTAGGCTCATAACTCCTGCAAAATGTTATGTGGCCGGCTATTTAGGCACGGGTAAACAACAAATGCCCTGGATACATATTAACGACTTGTGCAGCATATTTGCAGCCGCTATTGAAGAAAAAACCTGGCAAGGCCCGATAAACGCCGTTGCAACGGAAAACTGCAGTAATAAGGAATTTACGGCCGAACTTTGCCGGGTATTGAAACGGCCATTTATTCCCTTCGGTGTGCCGTCTTTGACCTTAAAACTGATACTCGGTGAAAGAGCTGCACTTGTTCTAGAAGGTTCTCGAATATCCAATAAAAAACTCCTTCAATTGGGATTTAATTTTTATTTCAACACACTTAAAGAGGCCCTATCGGATTTACTTGAATTAGAGGCCTATAAAAAACAACCCCCGGTAGGCAAGCCTTAAACCGGGGGCGCTTATCCCGTCAAACCAACAAATCAGGGACAAAGATTCATGCTGTAACGCACCTATATTTGAAACTATTTCCCTTTATTAAAAGGGAATACGTGTTGTAAAATTCAGGTAATAAAACTACAATGAATTTTTTATTTCTGCAATTTTTACATGGCTACAAATGTATTTATTTATTTGGGATTTACCCTCCGCCCTCAAAACTGAGCAAATCATTGCGTATGATATTTTGATGATGTTTATTCGCCGAGTTAGAATTACATTTGTTGTAAATAACTTCTGATGGAAGGTGTATCACTTTTCTACCAACGCTATTACCCGATTATTACCCGGCGCTTCGAAAAGGAGTTAAATCCAGCCTACGAATATCACAACCTTAGGCATACCCTCGATGTTATTGAATGCACACAGCACATCGGGCGTGCCGAAGGCTGCGATAACTATGAGTTAGCCCTTTTGTCTGTGGCCGCATTGTTTCATGATTCGGGTTTTCTACACCAACGTAAAAATCATGAAGAATATAGCATTAAAATCTTTTTAGAAGAGGCGCATACCAGCAATCTAAGCAATACAGAAATAGCGATTATTAGTGGCTGCATTAACGCTACCCGCATGCCGCAAAAACCCAACAATAAATTAGAATCCATATTATGTGATGCGGATTTGGATTATTTAGGAAGAGACGATTTTAAAGCAATTGGAGATGCGCTTTATCGCGAAATGGCGTATTGTGGCGAAATGGACTCTGAAGAGGCCTGGAACAAGCTACAGATACATTTTTTGTCTACACACTCTTACTTTACATCATATTCTAAGGAGCATAGATATTCGGTATTACAAAAAAACTTGGCAGAACTCCGTCAATTATAAGGTATCAATAACGGCAAATAGCTCTCTTGGGGTATTCCCTTTAAGTTCTGTCATTCCTATGGATTCTAGTGCATAGATACCATTAAGCAGTTGTTTTGTTTCTTCTGTGACAGTTACCCGCATAGGAACGCCATTGCTTTCAACACGTGCCGCAATATTTACATTGTCACCCATAATATCATAAACAAACCTTGACGTTCCAACAATACCACCAATTACACTACCTGAGTGCACACCAATTCTACATCTCCACACTAAATTCGTAGTTTCAGTACGCATAGTCAGGAAGTTAATAAACTCCAAACCCGACTTAACAATTCTGTGAGCATGGTCTTGAAACTCCTGCTCAATGCCACACGCAGCCATGTATGCATCGCCAATGGTTTTGATGCGTGTTACTCCGTTTGTCGCGCAAATTTCGTCAAATTTGGAGAACAGCTCAGAAAGTTCTTCAATAAGCTTTGCAGGAGAAATTTGAGCGGCTATTTGAGTGAATCCTACAAGATCACAAAACAAGACACTAACATTGGCGTGCAATTCAGGTTCGTGCCTGCCTTTTTTTATCAAATCTCCGATAACTTTTTCGGGCAATAGCACACGCAATAGGGCTTCTGATTTTAATTGTACCGCCTGAAGTTCAATATGTGTCTTAATTCGGGCCTTAACAATATCTGGATTGAAGGGTTTGGTAATAAAGTCGGCGCCTCCTACCCTAAACCCTTTTGTTTCCTCATTTGCCTCATTTAGTGCGGTTAAAAAAATAACCGGTATTTTAGCGGTTAATTGATTTTCTTTAATTTTTAAACACACTTCAAATCCGCTCATCCCCGGCATGACGACATCCAACAAAATTAGATTGGGCAATGGCGTTGACTGCAGCAGTTCTAGGGCCTTTTCTCCTGTCTTACACAGAATTATTTTATACTCGTTTTGAAGTAATTCTTGTAAAACCAAAAGATTTTCAACCGAATCATCAACAATTAATAACTGAGGTTGGGTCTCGTTTTTAAACATCTTTCAACATTGAAACAATCTGTAATGCCTGTTCAAACTCAAATTGTTCTAAGAGTGATTGAACCTCCCCCAATTTTTTTTGTACGTTTTCGTCAAGTATAAAATTGTTGATTAATTGCTGATTTAATGCCATGGCTGAGGCGTCGTTCTTTTCGAGGAGCTGCATCAAATTAATAATTTTATCGTGGAGTTCTTCCTTCGAAACATCCTGTTTTTCCGATATTTTAACTTGAGCTAAGTTAGCCAGCTGCGAATTAATATTTATTATTAACTCATTATGCTCTACAATTAATGTATTAATCTCATTGATTGTAGCGGTATCAAAACTCTCAAGATCGTTTTGTTCCGTTAATTTTTTAGTAACATTTGAAAGAAAAAAGCTGCGTTCATATAGCTTTTCGGCGCCGAGGTTGCCAGAAACACCAGCATAGGTGTGCATTAAATTGGCAAGCCCATGCCTATCGTTAGATTTAAGCAGGCTGTTAACCTCCTCCTCTAAGCTCTTATATTTAAGAACAAATGATCGCAACAATTTTATGTATGACTCTAACTTACCACCACTGCGGTATATACCCGCCTCGGTATTTACGCCCTCAATGGAAAACTTTGGCTTTTTTTGATCCGATTCAGGATTTACGGAAACCTCTTCTTCAGAAATTTCATTTGCTCTTCGGCCTGTATACTTGCATATAGAAGCATACAATAAAATAGGGTCAATGGGTTTGGTTATATGATCATTCATTCCCGCATCAAGACTCTTTTCGCGTTCACCTTTCATCGCATGAGCCGTCATGGCGAGAATAGGAAGCCCAGCGTTTTCAGGTTTTTTGCGTATCTCTCGAGTAGCGCTTAAACCATCCATGTAAGGCATTTGAATATCCATTAAAACCACCTCATACTTATGTTTTTCTACTTTGCCAATCGCTTCAAGACCATTTGTGGCAAAGTCTGCTTCAATTCCAACATCTGCAAGCAGGTCCAGCGAAAGCTCCATATTAATCTCATTATCTTCAACAACCAATACTTTTGTTCCCGTCAATGCCTTACGATACACCTCTACGGATGTATTTAATGCTTCGACGCCCTTCTGCTGCATCTCTTCTTTATAGATAATGCCACAAATAGTCTCAAAAAGAGACGATTGATTAATCGGTTTAAGCATGTAGGCATCTATAAGTTTTTGCCCTGCGGCTTCGCGTATCATATCAGCGCCAAAGGCCGTTACCATTACAACCGACGGTACGGTATTGCCCTCCATTTGCCGAATATGATGCACTAGCTGTAACCCATCAAGGCCTGGCATTTTCCAATCAACTACCATTAATGAAATAACCGTTTGGTGGGCCTGTTCACGGGTATATATTTCCAATGCCTCTGTACCATCGCGCGCAACCAAAACATTAAATCCGAAACTACTTAACATTTCCTCTAAAACCATTCGCGCGCTTTCAGAATCATCCACCAATAGGGCTGTTAAGCCGTTAAGCCGCATATTAAATGATCGCGACTGAGTGCCTTGACTGAGCGGTTTAAAAATGATCGAAAACGAAAAAACACTGCCTATACCCTGTGTGCTCTCAACCTTTAGTTGACCATGCATTAATTCCACAATACTTTTACAAATGGCAAGACCTAATCCCGTACCGCCATATTTTCGAGTAATTGAACGGTCGGCCTGTTCAAAGGGCGAAAACAACTTTAAAACCTGTTCGTCCGTCATGCCTATTCCCGTATCGGTAATTGCGAACTTAAGTTTAACAGAATCCTGATCAGCACTCTCCAGCTTTGCCTCTAACTTGATTTCGCCTTTATTGGTAAACTTAACAGCATTATCCAACAGGTTTAGCAAAACCTGCCTAAGCCGCAAACCATCTCCCAGAAAAGATTCAGGAATAGAGGGATCTAAATGGACAATCAATTCAACGTCGTTCTTTTTTTGCAGCTTCATATTAACGCTGTCCACCACATCCGATACAATTTCTTCTAAGCAAACATTAGTGTTTTCAAGGCTTAATTTACCGGCTTCTATTTTCGAAAAATCTAAAATGTCGTCAATTATTCGTAACAGGGCTTTAGCCGACACCTCAATTTTTGAACTATAGCTTAATTGGGTCGGATTCAAATCCGATTTATTCATGAGATAGTTCATCCCAATAATGGCATTCATTGGAGTGCGAATTTCATGCGACATATTGGCTAAAAACTCACTCTTAGACCTGTTTGCCTCGTCCGCAACTTCTCTAAGAACCTGCATTTGACTGTACCGTTCAATTAACTGGACATTGGTAGCTTTAACTAAGTCAACATTACGCCCTGCAAGGGATGCAAAAAAGCCTAAAAATAAGGGGGCCGTGTTGATGATCCAAAGAAGTGGTGAGTTTATTTGAGCTTCGGCCATTATAGAAAAATCGATGCCTCCATAACGGGAATAACCCTCAATTAATGTTCCGATCAATGGAAATAAAAGACCAAATAAAGCCCCATAAAGTGCATAATTGTGCCGCTCTTTACTAAACCATTTAAACCTCTTTATTTCTTTTTCTTTATCCGCGCTTGGGTAGATTGGCATATTGCCTCATATTAAAAATCGCTCTAAAATAGCAATTTGTCGTAATTTATTTCTGATGTAACATGACATAATCGCTGTGTGAAAAGTTAAATTTTTACTTTTACATTTCTTTCCCCGTTTATTATGAATAACACTTCGATTAGGCCTGTTGACTCAGAACTCATATTAATACCCACCGACTTTTCTGAAGTTGCCGATTACGCCATTCAACATGCGGTTCATTTGGCAAAAATTTTTAAGAAGAAACTTTGCCTGTTTCATGTGGTGGAAAGCGGAATGTTTGATTCTGAGAAGAAAATAACTGCTCAGGAAGCCGAAGCAAATAGTTCTCTAGAGCAAAAGGCTAAAGAAATCGAAGCCGAGCATGGCCTATCCGTTAAATGGGTAATTAACAGAGGAAGCATCTTCGAAGAAATCGGTAATGCATCCGATGCAGAAAACGCCTCCCTCGTAATTATGGGAACTCATGGGGTTAAGGGCATGCAACACGTTGTTGGGAGCAAGGCATTGCGGGTTATTCTTAATGCAAACCGTCCTTTTGTGGTGGTTCAAAAACGAGCCATTCGAGCACATGGCTATAAAAACATTGTTCTGCCAATCGATTTTTCAAAAGAAACAAAACAAAAGCTGGTGTGGGCCGCTGAACTTTCGAAAGCATTTAAATCAAAGTTTCACATATTTGCGGCTTTCGAAAGCGATGAATACGCCAACAAGGCTGTAAATAATAATTTGGCATATGCGGAGGAATACTTGAGCAATCGGGGGTGTGATGTGCTTGTTGCAAGGGCGCCTAAAGGCGATTTTTCAAAAGAAACCATACGCTATGCTGCTGCCGTTGACGCTGATCTAATTATTATAATGACCCACCCCGAAAATGATGTAGCGGGCTTTGTTTTTGGCGCAGACGAACAGGACATTATTGCTAACGATGCCCAAATTCCTGTTATGACCCTTAATCCTGTTGATTCAAGTGTTTCTGTAAGCGGTCATCTGTTCAACTTCAGTAATTTTTAGGTTAAAAGTCCCTAATTATTAGTTATTGCTCCGATTTCCAAAGAACAGGAAAATACCTGGCAAGCCAATACCCAATTACAAGGGTTCCTGCCCCAAAAAACAAGAGGCAGATCCAACGTATGCCTAATTCATAAAATTCATCCAGCATCCAAATAGAATTTGCTGTAATCCAAAAAGTTACTGCCGCATTAGGCAAAAAATCGCCCATGTTTTTCCGACAACGCCACGACAGGTAAAGCGAAAGTACCAGCGTAGGAACAATCATGGCTATTCCTAAAGGCCTCCAAACCATAGCCCAGCAAGCGTCTTTTAACAACCAAAAGGGAATATGCAAGTTTTCGAGGAGCCTTAATCGCATGCTCAAATATACTTCAAGATTTGTCTTAATGCCTGTTTTTGAGTTATCAACATTTCTGTTTTGACAAGTATTCCCTTGAGGCATAATTTTAAAAATAAGTTGGTAGAACTTTACACATATCGGAAACAAACCAACCCGATGTAAAAAACTAGGCATGATTATGAGCGTAACACGTTTCTGCCTCAGAAGATTTCTCACGTTAATTCTTTTTTTGGTTTTAAGCACTTCGGCAAATCTGTTTGCTCAAGAAAATTGCAGTAATGGAATTGACGATGATGGTGATAATCTGGTGGATGTTTTTGATCCCGATTGTCCATGCGATAATGAGATTTTACTTTGTGAACCCAGCTGCGAATTTTCGTTTCCCGGAGGTGAACTTAATTTCCAATCGCAATGGACCAGCGCCGAAACCATTCCCGTTTACCAAACACCGCTTGTAGCAGATATTGACAATGATAATACGCCGGAAGTGGTAATATTATCGAGCAATAGTTTGGTTTCGTCCGACCCTCGGCGGGCAAAAGACTTGCTCATTATCAATGGTGCAACAGGAGCCACTGAGCTTACCATAACAACTCCCTTTTTAGCCTGGGTGGGACCAAATCCCGTAGCCATTGCCGATATAGATGACGACGGTTTCGGAGAAATCATTGTTGCGGCAATGGACCATCCCGACAATGCCGCCACAGACCGACGCTACCTCTTTTGCTACGAACATACCGGAGCATTGAAATGGAAATCGGATGCTCCTTATGGATATCCAACCGTGGCACGTTTTGGTTCCGCGTTAGGTATTGCTGATATAAACAGCGATGGAATACCTGAAGTATATGTTTATAACCAGGTTTTTAATGCCCTAACCGGTATATTGCTTGCCGAAGGAGGCAGTACGACAGGACTTTCGGTGATGACCCGCCAGCCCTTCGGCGATTTAGCCAACCCTGTGGCCGCTGACCTTACCGCGCATCCGGGACTGGAGCTTGCCTGCGGCAATACCGTTTATGAAATTACAATAACCAATGCGGCAGGCACGGCGGGAAATACCATTAACGCTATTTCAATTCCTGCTAAAAACGATGGATATACTTCGCTCGCCGATATAAATCTCGACGGTTCGCTCGATGTAATTGTTGCCAGCGAAGGCTCCAATGGCGAGGTGTATGTTTGGAATCCGAATAACGGGAGCCCCACCGTTATCGCCTCAAGAACCCTTCCCAACACAGGAGGTAACTGGATAGGCGTGCCGTTCGTTGGCGATATGGACAAGGACTGCCAGCCCGAAATTGGAGTAACACGCGCAACAAGGGTATTTGCCTTGGATTATAACGGAAGTGGCACCTTACAAAACAAATGGACGCTCACAACATCTGATGCCTCAGGATTTACGGGCATTACCATGTTCGACTTCAATCAGGATGGTACACAGGAACTAGTATATCGCGATGAATCAACCTTACGAATTATAGACGGGTCGGGCTCAACGCCTGTTACCATTGGCACCAACGTTTGCGGATCTGGAACAGGATCGGAGATGCCGGTTGTAGCCGATGTTGACGGCGATGGACAAGCTGAGATTTGCGTGAGCTGCCAAACCAGCACCATACAGCTCGGCCAGCTCAATGTGTTTGAAGCAACCGGGCAGCCCTGGGCTCCCTGCCGAAGCGTATGGAACCAGTTTAACTATTTCAATATCAACATTAACGGCAACCTGAGCGTTCCGCTTCAGCAGCAACAGCATCAGGTTTTGTTAAGTACAGTTACATGCCCTTTCTCTACCTGCAGCGAAAACCGACCGTTCAACTCCTTTCTTACCCAAGCCACCTTTCTTACTCAAGAGGGTTGTCCCATTTATCCAGCAGCCGATATATCGCTCAGTTTTGTGTCGGGCTCCTGCAATAATTCTACGGAATATACGCTTAGTGTTCGAGTAAATAATATTGGAGGCGGTTTGGCTCAGGCCGGATTTCCGGTGCGTTTTTATGTCGGAAACCCCTTTAGTTCTGCCGCAACTGAGCTTGTGCCGCTGTCGGGAATCGCGCAAACCACACAGAGTTTACTGCCCGGACAAAACGAAGTCATCACCGTTACCTTAGACATTCTTTCACTTCCAAAACCCTTCAACTTATTCGCGGTTTTAAACGACGATGGCTCTGTTCCACCCCCATTTAATTTCCCGCTGAGCAGTATTCCCGACTGTAATTTCAACGATAACGTGGTTGGAATAAGTGCTATTAATTGTTGCCCTTTCGGCGATCTAGACATTACTGGCATTACTCCTGAAAATGCGATTATTTGCGAAAACACTACGCAAAATATTTCTGTAACGGCAAGCAGTTCGGCGGGATTAACCGGTGCAGAATATACCTGGATTGCCCCCGATAACAGCTCCTTAACCGGAGCATCAATTACTGCTACCCAAAACGGACAATACATCATTACCGTTAAAGACGATGCCCAGTGTTTAAGCAGCGATACCGTTTCATTAACCGTTTTTCCTCTGCCTACAGAGGCGGCGGCGGGAACCGACCAGGAAATATGTACCGCAAGTACTTCGCTTGAAGGAAACGTTCCTACAGTAGGTTCAGGACTTTGGTCGCTCATCAGCGGTACGGGCTCAATCACTGACCCAACAGCACCCACCAGCACGGTAACCGACATTGCTGTGGGGACTAGTGTGTTTAGATGGTCTATTACAAGCGGAGGCATTTGTATATCAGACGACACCGTTTCGATTACACGTATACCAGCACCGACCACTGCAACCGCAGGTGCCGACCAGGAAATATGCGGCGAAAACACCGCCTTAACGGCCAATTCTCCTTCGGTAGGAACCGGATTCTGGACGCTGGTTAGCGGCTCAGGCATTATTTCGGATGCCGCAAACCCAAGCACTTCAATATCAGGTTTGGCAACAGGCGACAATATATTCCAATGGAATATTAATAACAGTATTTGTCCGGTTAGCAGCGATCAGGTTGTAATTACCCGATTTATTGCACCGCAAACTCCAAATGCAGGTGCCGATCAGCAAATTTGTTCAGACGCAGCTCAACTTAGCGCTGTTTTTCCACCTATTGGCACAGGCTCATGGACGGTGATAAGCGGATCGTCAACGATTACAGAACCCTCAAACCCCACATCCGGACTTAGTAGTTTATCCTTGGGTGAAAACATTTTGCGATGGACCGTAAGCAATGGCACCTGTCCGCCACTATCCGATGAAGTGGTCATTTTTAGGGATGCGCTGCCAGGTCCGGCAATTGCGGGCACTGACTTTAGTGTCTGTAGCGATGTTGCAACACTTGCGGCCCAAGCACCCACCGTTGGATCAGGCTTGTGGTCGCTCAGCGCCGGATCGGGCCTCCTTGTAAACGCCAATAGCGTAAGTAGTTCAGTAAGCGGTTTAGGCGAAGGCCTGAATACCTTTATTTGGACGGTGAGCAATGGAGTATGTCCATCGGTTTCTTCAAGCATTACTATACAACGCGATTTACCACCTGATGCCGCTGTGGTCGGCTCACCTCTTTCTATTTGCGGTGAAAACGCTTCGCTTAACGCAAATTTACCGGTAATTGGAACAGGAGTCTGGGCGGTGCTATCGGGCAGCGGTATTGTTACAAACCCTTCTAATCCGCAAAGTACAGTCGGCAACCTCAATCCTGGGAATAATCAATTTGTTTGGACCGTGAGCAATGGGGTGTGCCCTGCAAACGCCGATACCATTTCTATCACATCCAACGAATTAATTACTGCCAATGCGGGTACAGATCTTTCGATATGCTCAGAAAATTCCGTATTAAGCGGAAATAATCCAACTCCTGGAGTTGGCCTATGGAGCATCGTTAGTGGAAGCGCAATAATAAATGATGCACAAAGTTTTGAAAGTTCTCTGGGGGCAATTTCTCCCGGAAATACTGAATTGGTTTGGACCATAACAAATGGGGCATGTGTTTCATCCGACACCTTGCTTGTAACGCGGTCCCTGCCTCCATCTGCAGCTCAAGCCGGCAGCGACCAGGAAATTTGTGCAACCAGCACCACCTTAAATGCCACCATTCCTATAATTGGAACGGGCGCCTGGAGCATTGTTTCGGGTAGCGCCACTATCGACAATCCCAACAATCCAAGCGAAGTCATTAACAGCCTAAGTACTGGTGTTAACATTCTGTTGTGGACCATTTCAAACGGAGCCTGCACACCCAATACTGACTCGGTAACTATCCTTGTTGACAAAAATCCTCTAAACCCCGATGCAGGAGCCGATCAGAACGTTTGCGCTTCCTCTGCAGAACTAAGTGCAAACCCAACTATCAACGGATTTTGGCAAGTTATATCGGGTACAGGGTTGTTTACGGACACTACGTTGGCTAACATCACCGTAACCGGTTTAACGGTGGGCGAAAATGTTTTTCGTTGGAATATTAGCAACGGTAGTTGCGAAGCTTTTGATGAAGTTACCATAGTGCGCAGCATTCCTCCGAGTCCTGCTGATGCCGGAACAGATGCCTTTATTTGCGAGGGCGCCTCGTTGCTACTTAATGCTAACAATCCGATTGCAGGAACCGGCTCCTGGTCGTTGGCATCGGGTTCGGGGACATTTAACGACAACACCCTTTCAAACGCAACGTTTACGGGAACATCTGCAGGTAGCGCTTTGCTGGTGTGGAGCATTCAAAATGGAAGTTGTCCTATAGTCTCGGATAGCATAATAATTACGGTTAACCCTCCGCCTTCGGCTGCTTTGGCTGGCTCAAACCAGGAAATATGCGGAGATAGCGCACTTCTGAACGCCACAGCGCCCATCGCAGGTGCAGGAGAATGGTCGTTGATTAGTGGCACGGGAACCATAACCGCCGCCGCTTCGGCAAGCACAAGTATCACTGGAATTTCCGCCGGACCAACAATTCTGCAGTGGACCGTTCGTTCCGAAGGATGTCCATCCGACAGCAGCCAGATTACCATAACGGCATTTAATCCCCCATCGATTTCAAATGCGGGTAGCGATGTAATTATCTGCTCCGACAGTACGCTTCTGCAGGCCAACACCCCGGCAGCGGGACAGGGATTTTGGACGATAATTACCGGCAGCGGAACATTCTCTAATGCCGCAAATCCGCAATCAGGAATTTCGGAGATTGGAGACGGGGTTAATGTTTACCAATGGACTATTTCAAATGGCGTTTGTCCGCCATCTACCGATCAGGTGGTTGTTCAACGCGACTCTCTATTTATTGCGGCCAATGCCGGCAACGATTTTAGCATCTGCACCGGCGATACGGCGGCACTCCAAGCAGCTGATCCATTTCCCGGAATTGGAGTTTGGACGCTTGTTTCGGGCAATGCTACCATAGAAGATACGCTCAATCCTAATACAAGTGTTTCGTCTATTACAGGAACAACGGCCGTATTTCGCTGGACAGTTACCACCGGCAATTGCCCTCCAAGTTTTGATGATATTACCATTTCGGTATCGCAGCCGCCCTCTGAATCGAATGCCGGTTTAGATACCAGCATTTGCATCAGCACATTTGCATTAAACGGCAACATACCCACCATTGGCACAGGAACCTGGAGTTTGGTGGATGGGAGCGCAATAATTAGCGAGGTGTCAAATGCCTCAAGCGAAGTAACAGGTCTTGAGGCCGGTAACAATGTTTTTGTTTGGACCATAAGTAACGGCGTGTGTGCTGCTGAAAATGACACCGTTGTAATCAATGTGTCACAAGACCCCATTAACCCTAATGCAGGGCCCGATTTGAGTATTTGTTCCGACTCGGCAACACTATCTGCAGCCTCCCCATCCTTAGGAGCTGGTGTATGGCAGGTTGTTTCGGGAAGTGTAGAGATTGCAGATAGCTTATCGGCGGCCTCTGATGTATTGGTTAATACTGTTGGTGTTTCAGTTTTAACTTGGACCGTAAGTAACGGGGCATGCATCGCCTCCGACACTATGGAAATTACCCGTTCCGCACCACCCGACAGCTCCTTTGCCGGATCCGACGTCGTAGTTTGTGATTCCATGTTCGCCCTTAATGCCATAACACCCATTACGGGGATCGGGCAGTGGTCGGCTCTTGGTAGCACAATTACTTTTTCGGACTTTAATGATCCGCAAGCACAAGTTAGTGGCTTAACGCCCGGAGACAATATACTGGTTTGGACGGTTTCCAGCGGGGTATGTCCTCCCAACACCGATCAGGTTATTATTAACCGGGTAGTAGGGCCCGACAGCGTTTTTGCCGGCAACGACCAGTCCATCTGTTCAGATACCGCCCTGTTAAATGCGAATGTTCCGCTGTCGGGCTCGGGTATATGGAGTGTGGTAAGCGGAAGTGCAACATTAAGCGATCCTTTGGATGCAACCACTGAGCTCACCGGAATTCCCGTTGGCACTGTTGTTTTACGCTGGACAGTTGGTGTAGCGGGGTGCCCGGAGGTGTTTGATGAGGTAAGCCTTAGCCGTTCAGCGCCGCCCGATGCGGCAATCACCGGAAACGATTTTACAGCCTGTAGCCAACCCGTTAATTTAAGCGCCAATCAACCAAGCGTGGGCGTTGGCTCCTGGATTGTAGTATCTGGAAATGCGCTCCTGGAAAATGCAGCAGAAAATCAAACTACGGCAACGGGCTTAAACACCGGCAACAATGTTTTTGAATGGCGCATCGTAAACGGAAGCTGCCCGCCATCAACCGATCAGATTACGGTTACATTAGGCGATACGGCATTTGCGGGAAATGATATTTTTAGTTGCGATTCAACGCTTAGTTTATCGGCAACACAACCCAGTTTGGGCTTCGGAACCTGGACATTAATAGCTGGCTCGGCAATAATTTCAGACAGTAGCAACGCTAATTCGACCATACAAATTTTAACGGATGAGTCTGTTACGCTATTATGGACCGTTACCGGGGGCGTTTGTTCCGACAGCACCGACGAAATAAATATCATTCGTTTTTGCAGCGACCCGCCGCTTATCACAAACGACAGTATTGTATTACTAGAAGATTCGCTATGGACAGGCAATTTGCTTAACAACGGCGATTCTGATCCCAACGGATCCACGCTGATTGCCGACACCAATCTGGTACAAGCTCCAACAAATGGCACACTGAGCGTGAACGCTGATGGCAGCTTTACGTATGTGCCTAACGAAAATTATTATGGCCCCGATACTGCAATCGTAGCGGTATGCGATATTGCACTGGTTCCGCCCGGCCAATGTGGCTTCGACACCTTGTTTATTGTGGTTCAACCGGTAAACGACACCCCTACTGTGGCGAACGAAATCTACACGACACCTGTTGACTCCTCTATTAGCGGTAACGTTCTCGAAAACGATTCAGACCCCGTTGAAAACACCAGCATGTCGAGCAGCACGCTGCTAATTCAGGGCGCTACCAATGGGGTGTTTATCATAGATACTGAGGGCAACTTTGCCTATACGCCTAATCCGGGCTTTGCCGGCGCAGACACCATAATTGTATCGGTTTGCGATTCGGGGATCCCGCTCCCTGAAATATGCCTGCCCGACACCGTATTTATTTTTATCAACGACAGTATTAACGAACCGCCCGTAATTGAAAACGACTCATTGGTCACCTTTGAAGACCAAAGTCTTCAGGGCGATTTTTTACAAAACGATTTTGATCCCGACGGAACCACACTGCTAGCCGATACGACTGCGCTAAGCGGACCCTCAAACGGCACAATAGATATTAATCCCGACGGCACCTTTACCTATGTGCCCGACTCTAATTATTACGGGTTGGATACCGTTATAGTTAACGTTTGCGACCAAGGCATTCCATTGCCTGAATTATGTGTTCCCGATACCATAATCATTTTGGTGTTGCCGGTAAACGACCCACCAATCATTGAAAACGAATACGAAAGCATTTCGTTTGGAGACACGCTCAACGGAAACATATTAACCAACGACGCAGATTTAGAGACACCGCTAAATGCGGATACAGTTTTAATTGACGGCCCCAACAATGGTACCTTTACCTTAAATACTGACGGCTCATACACGTATATTCCAAACGATGGCTTTACGGGAATTGACACCATCGTAATTGCGGTTTGCGATTCGGGTTTCCCGCTCCCTGAACTCTGCGCTAACGATACCGTATTCATAACCGTTGGTTCGGTAACTTGGACAATTGATGCCGGTGAGGATCAAACTCTTTGCGGATTTGACGCAACGCTTCTCGCCAACACACCACCAGAAGGAAGCAATGCGTTTTGGGATCAGCTTGGCGGTACGGCGGTTATTTCAGACCCCAGCAACAATGTAAGTTTTGTAAGTGGCCTATCGCCCGGCGAAAACATCTTTGTATGGTCTGTTACTTTTGAAAACATAACACAAACCGACACGGTTATCATTACAGCAAACGAACCAGCCACAACATCGTCCGCCGGTGAGAATCAAACCATTTGCGGTAATTCGGCAAACCTCGAAGCCAACATTCCGGTAGCAGGTAGTGGTGTTTGGATTAGTTTAACATCGGGGCCAACGCTGTCTGATAGCCTGAGCAATACAGCAGCGGTAAATCAACTGAATCTCGGTACAAATGAATTTGTCTGGTTCATTACCAACGGCAATTGTACCAGCAGCGACACGGTACAGGTAACCTCATTTACGCCCGCTATGTTGAACGCCGGTGACGATACAACATTCTGTGGACAACAAAATGAGTTTACCCCACTTGTTGAGCTTGCAGGAAGCGCCAATTTGAGTTGGGCATTGCTTTCGGGTGGCGGAAGTTTCTCGAACGACACTGTTCTTAATCCGCTTATTTCGGGATTAGCAATAGGAACAAACACCTTTATTGTAACGGCTACAAACGGAGCATGCGTGGTTTCAGACACCATCGCTGTTGAAGTGCTAGATCCGCTTTCTTCGACCTGTGCGCAGCAAGATGTCTTTATCCCCGATGGATTCTCGCCCGATGGAGATGGGCAGAACGATCGTTTTGAAATTTTCTATGTCAATGGCAAAAGGATCAAAATTGAGGTGTATAATCGCTGGGGTACGCTGGTGTATTCGAACGAAAACTACCAAAACGAATGGGACGGACGTGCCAATCAGGGAACCATACTCTGGGGCGAACAATTGCCCGAAAGCACATACTATTATCTAATCGAAATTGAAGGCGAAGCCGAAATCCGAAAAGGGTATCTAACGCTTTGGAGATAAAATATTGGCCATGAAAACACCCGTAATCATTGTTTTTATATTGTTTTCTGTGCTGGGTTTGCATGCGCAGCAAGACCCTTTGTACAGTATGTACATGTTTAATCCCATGGCTATTAATCCGGCCTATTCGGGCAGCCTCGACCAAATACAGGCCATCGGTCAAAGTCGGCGTCAGTGGCTCAACTTTCCGGGGGCGCCACAAACATCGTGTTTCGCTTTAAACGGTCCTCTGAAAAAGGAAAATATGGGGCTGGGCTTTAGTTTTATCAACGACCGTATGGGCGTTATGAAAACCAATGCCATCATGGCCTCTTATGCCTACCAAATTCGATTCAACCGATCACGGCTTTCATTTGGTTTGCAAACAGGGGTAAGAAATTTCAGCATTCCACTATCTGAAATAAAATTGTCTCCAGGCAACGAATTCGACAATAGTTTCGCCGACAATGTATCGCAGTGGAATTTAAACTTTGGCACCGGTGCATTTTGGTACGGCGATAATTGGTACGCTGGTTTTAGCATCCCACATATTCACAACACACTCCTCGGCAAACAACAAATAAGTACTGTTTATGATGCACGTCTACGAACGCATTATTTTCTTACCGGTGGCTATGTAATACGCCTTAACCCCACCTTTAGATTAAAACCCTCCGTTTTACTTAAAAATGTTACCGGTGCTCCTTTACAGATCGACCTAAATGCAAACTTCTATTGGCTCGATCTAGTAGGCATTGGTATTTCGTACCGCAACGCATCAGCCTTTGCCGCATTGGCAGAAGTGCAAGTAAATAAAAACATCCGTGTAGGATATTCGTTTGATCAAGCCATTAATGGGTTAAACGGATATTCGGGCGGCAGTCATGAGCTGCTGGTTCGCTGGGACTTTGGGTTCAATAAAAACAAAACGGATACTCCACGTTATTTCTAAGTAATCATGTTAAAGAAGCTTCTGTTTTTTATTCTTGTTTTACTGCTTTCCTTATTGATTCCGGTTACGGTAAAAGCACAAAAGCCGCTTGAAAAAAGAGCAAACCGCCTTTATGAAAATTTCGCATTCGCCGAGGCGGGCGAGTTATATGCTCATCTGGTAAAAAAATCGCCACAAAACAAACAAGCGGTCTATCGTTTGGCTATTTGCCATATGAACATCGGCAACACGCGCGATGCTGAAAAGAACTTTTCAGATGCTATTGGATTAGGCATGAATGACGCCGACACCTATATTAAACTGGGCGTTTGTCAAATCATGAATGCTAAACGCGAAGAGGCGCGGTCCACGTTCGAAAAGGCACAAAAGCTTTACCCAGCCG
>JBKCHQ010000165.1:0-3232 GCA_046302715.1 Bacteroidia bacterium
TAGCAATCCATACGATTATAAGCGCGAGCACCGCCACACTTATTACGAAATCATGCTTATTGAACGGGGTGGCGGAAACCAGCTTATCGACTTTAAAAATTATGTAGCACACGACCATAGCTGCTACATTATTTGTCCGCAACAAATTCATCTTATGAACCGCAATAAATCTACCGGAATAATATTGCAGTTTACCGAGGAACGAATCCAATCGGCCGAGCTATTATCGCATTTAAGGCAATTGACTTTTGCCGATGATGCCGCAATTATATTCGAAAACAATAAAGCAGCGTTCGAAGAATTAACTACACTGCTCCGGATTATTGAAACTCAGGTTAATAATGATGCATCCTTAAACCTACACGCTGCGGTGCATTTGGTGCAAGGTTTTATTTCAATAATGCTGGCCAGCCGTCAAAACAAGGAAGGCGATAAACGTGAGGCCGATAAGCAATTGCTTATCGCTTTTTATCAGTTGCTCGAACTACATTATAAAGCCAACAGGGGGGTACAGTATTTTATTGAAATGTTAGGCAGTACCGAGAAAAAGTTAGGGGCCGCTACAAAGAAATTTACCGGATGAAGTCCGCTGCAAGTAATACATAACCGCATTTTACTCGAAGCCAAACGTTTATTATTGTTCGAAAAAGGATCGCATAAAGAAATCGCATACGATTTGGGCTTTGACTCACCGGCGTCCTTTTCGGCATTCATCAAATTGAAGACTGGCCATGCCCCATCTGAGCTCGCCAAACAGCTAACCGAAATTCATAAGTAAAGTGCCGAAATTCATAACGCCCGAATTGAAACATCGAAGCACCTTTGTATTATCAGAAAGGCATTTAATCGTCCACTGATTTGAACGTGTTTAACCATTATAAAAGAACTTTATGAAAACGAAGCACATTTTTTTAAACGCAATTTGGGTCCTTACATTTTTGTGCGGCGCAAAAGCGCAAACAACAAGCTGCGATTTACTATCGATTACCGCAATCAATCCCGATACAATCAATCCCGGAGATTATCAGGTGAGCATTCAATTCAACGGTAGCGTTAACGAATTTATCGGGTATCCATTGATTACATCAGTGCAAAACTGCAACGGCGATACCGTGGCAGCGGGTACCTTATCCTGGTTCGGGCAACTGGGGCAAACCCAACAAGAATATCCCGTAACGGCTACAGGCGACATAAGCTGCGGACCATTAACCGTTAATTTTCAATACCTCGATGACCAAGGAAATGAGGTGGTGTGTCCGCTTAACTTTAATCCCGTTCCTGTGGGCGCTTGCGATTTATTATCCATTACCGGAATTAGTCCCAATTCGCTTGATCCGAATACCTATCAAATAAATGTTCAATATAATGGCAATGAAGAAGATATTCTTGCAGGACCGGTAGTTACCTCGGTGTCGAACTGCAACGGCGAAATTGTAGCAACGGGTAACTTCTTCTGGTTTGGTCACGCGGGACAAACTACACAAGAATATCCGGTAACAATTACCGGCGATTTAAGCTGCGGGCCGTTCACTGCTAATTTTCAATATTTTGATGCCGCAGGCAACACCATAAATTGCAACTTAGTGTTCGACGCATTGCCTGCTGCGATTAACAGAAATGCAGATGTTCAAATGTTAAACGTCTTCCCAAATCCAACAGAAAATACACTGAACATCCAAACGAAGGATGAACACCTTGGTTCTGAGTTTGTACTGTTTGATGTGTCGGGTAAAGTGGCGTATAGCGGAATATTAAGTGGATTAACGCATAGCATTTCATTGCAGAACCTTCCTCGTGGGGTGTATTTTCTTAGATTGCAGGATAAGTCAGAGCAATCTATTAAATTTGTGAAACTCTAATCATCTGATTTATACAAGTTAATTCATCATGAAAAAAGAGAGCAATCGACCACTGAAAAGTAGCATTGATAAACACCAGGTGTTAACGATTCGATTTTGTGTACTTGCTTTCTTTTTTCTTCTTGGAAATGAAGCCAATTCGCAATTGGTAATCAACGAAGGTAGCAATAAAAACTATTCGGTATTGTTGGATGAAGATGGCGATCATGAAGATTGGATTGAGATCTACAATTCCGGCTCAACTGCAATTGACTTGTTCAATTATAGTTTGAGCGATAATTCAAATCCTGGTGAATGGGCATTTCCGCATCAGATTATCCAGCCCGGTCAGTACATTATAGTTTTTTGCAGCGGTAAAGACAGATTCGCATCTTTTCCATTCTCAAATGTTCTATCAGATAGCACATTTGTACCTCAAATAGGCTGGAATCCTCATTATTTTTCAACGCCCTTCTACTGGGATGGCATATCTAATATCGTTTTGGATCTTTGCACCTACAACCCTTTTTATCAGTGTAATTCCATTCATTCCCAGCGTGCCACAACCTATAATTCGGCCACCATTGCGTTAAATTATCCAGGATCCGCATGTGGATTCATCGGAGGAAGTAACGCCCAGCAGCGCCCGAATATTCGCATTAACTCGACGACTGTAGGTACAGGAACCTTACAAAATGGATACACAGACTACCCTTCGGCTTACAGCAACTGGTACGAAGGAGCTCGGCAACAATACTTGTACACAGCAAGTGAATTGGTATCAGCTGGTCTTTCAGCTGGAAATATTGATTCTCTGGCGTTTGATGTAATCGCCACATGTCCAACAAATTTCCAGCTGTTTGAGTTAAGTCTAGCAAATACCGGAATTAATTCATTGCCATCGAACTTTATTCCTGCCAATGGGAATTTCAACCATAGCAATTTTAAAATCAGCTCCAATGGCGAAACCATCAGTCTGTTCAATCCATCGGGCACATTAATAAGCACCTTGGAAGTTGATTGTGGCGAGGGCTACGACATCAGTATAGGAGCTGTAAGCGATGGTTCATCGGCCGTGGCAAATTTTGCTACACCAACACCGGGTAGTTCAAACAATGTAGCGGCTGCCTTAAACGCCTACACGCTACCTCCAATATTTACAAGCAACAGCGGAATATTTACCACGCCTATTTCGGTTTCCATCTTCGACGCCAATGTGCCGAATGCCGCCATTTATTATACACTCGATGGCAGCGATCCCGATACCAATTCGACGCTCTGGAACGGTGTGCCCATTTACATTTTTCAATCTACCATACTGCGCGCAAAAGCATTTAAAACAGGCTATTTGCCCAGCGTGGTAAAGTCGGCAAGTTATTTATTCAACGTAAGCC
>JBKCHQ010000166.1:0-7266 GCA_046302715.1 Bacteroidia bacterium
ACGGCTGTCGTCCTCCTAAGCGTCGTCGTGTATAATTTCATTAAAAGCTTAAAACATCATGGCTAGATATAGAGGTCCTAAATCCAAAATTGCCCGTAAATTTCGTGAAGAAATCTTCGGTCCGGATAAATATTTGAGTAAAAAAAACTATCCTCCGGGACAGCACGGCCAAGCTAAGAAACGTGCTAAAATGTCGGAATATGCAGTTCAGTTGCTTGAAAAACAAAAAGCTAAATACACTTACGGTATTCTTGAGCGTCAGTTCGCTAAGATTTTCGATCGTGCTTCACGCGCAAAGGGAATTACCGGTGAAAACCTTTTGAAGTTTATTGAGGCTCGTTTAGATAATGTTGTATACCGTATGGGCATCGCCCCGAGCCGATCTGCAGCACGCCAACTTGTCTCTCACAGGCACATTACTGTGAATGGTAGTGTGGTTAATATTGCTTCCTACACCCTGAAAGCAGGGGATGTGGTAGCAGTTCGCGAAAAATCAAAATCGCTTGAAGTAATAAGCGGTTCGGTTGCAGGCCACCCTTCAAAATACTCGTGGATTGAATTTAATGCATCATCGCTTTCAGGTACATTTTTAAATTACCCCGATCGCGAACAGATTCCAGAAAATATCCGCGAACAACTTATCGTCGAATTGTATTCTAAATAATCCGGGTTAACCCAGCCCATTAATCAATACGCAAGCTATGGCAATACTGGCATTTCAAAAACCCGATAAAGTAGTGATGATTAATTCAACTGACTATCATGGTCAGTTCGAATTCAGACCACTCGAACCAGGGTATGGAATCACTGTTGGCAACGCCCTCAGAAGAATTTTACTTTCTTCACTAGAAGGTTTTGCTATCACAACTGTTAGAATTGAAGGGGTAGAACATGAATTTTCTACCATCAAAGGTGTTGTTGAAGACGTTACCGAAATCATTCTTAATCTTAAGCAGGTTCGTTTTAAACAGCAAATTGAATCTACAGATCATGAAAAGGTAATGATCACCATTTCAGGTCAAAGCCAACTCACCGCAGGTGATATTGGTAAGTTTACCTCTGCGTTTCAGGTGCTCAATCACGACTTCGTGATTTGCAACATGGATCCGTCGGTAACTTTAAAGATGGAAATTTCCATTGATAAAGGTCGTGGTTACGTACCTGCCGAAGAAAATAAGCCTGCTAATCCGCAGATGGGACTTATCGCCATCGATTCGATTCACACGCCTATTCGTAACGTTAAATATTCGGTTGAAAATTATCGTGTCGAACAAAAAACTGACTACGAGAAACTGATTATTGAAATTACCGGAGACGGTTCTATTCACCCTAAAGAAGCGCTTAAAGATGCTGCGGTAATATTAATTCAACACTTCATGCTATTCTCTGATGAGAAAATAACTGAAGATTCAGGCATTAAAGCTGCCGATACAGAAACTTTCGACGACGATATCCTTAAAATGCGTCAGCTGCTTAAGACCCGTTTGGTGGATATGGACTTGTCGGTTCGCGCGTTAAACTGCTTAAAAGCAGCTGATGTAGATACCTTGGCAGACTTAGTATCGTTCAACAAAAACGACCTTTTGAAATTCCGCAACTTTGGTAAAAAATCACTTACCGAACTTGAAGATTTAGTTCGCAGCCGCGACTTAACCTTCGGAATGAATTTGGCCAAATACAAATTAGATAAAGACTAATACAATACACCAGCCGTGAGGCTGTAAACAATAAGAAAACATGAGACACGGTAAAAAAGTAAATCATTTGGGGAGAACCGCGCCACACCGAAAAGCGCTTATGGCTAATATGGCCAGTTCACTTATTCTTCACAAGCGCATCAATACAACCCTTGCAAAAGCAAAAGCATTGCGTACTTATGTTGAGCCCTTGATTACCAAATCTAAAGAAGACACTACGCATAGCCGCCGAACCGTTTTTGCTTATCTGAAAGATAAAACTGCAGTAAGCGAATTGTTCCGTTCGGTAAGCGTTAAGGTAGCTGAACGCCCGGGAGGATACTGCAGAATTATTAAACTCCCTAATCGTTTGGGTGATAACTCAGCGATGGCAATGATTGAGTTGGTTGACTTCAATGAGCATTTAACTAAAGACGTTAAAGCAAAAACCACCGAAAAGAAGACGCGTAGAGGTCGCAGTGGTGCTACTGTTAAGAAAACTGAAACCGCGATTAAGCACGATGATACTCCAAGTGCTATGCCGGTAGTTGATGATACGCCAGTTGAAACACCTTCTGCTGAAGATGTTACCCCAACTGTTTCCGAAGATCCAACAGGAGACATTGGAAACGAAGCAACACCAGAAGAAGACAAAAACACACCTGAAGCTTAAATTGTCGGCTATAGCTGAAAACTAAAAAAGGATAGAACATAAAGTTCTATCCTTTTTTTTTTGATATTCGCTCCTTAAATGAACACAACACGAATTGCCCATAAGAATGCCCTACTCGTACTTGAAGACGGCACCGTATTCAAGGGAAAAGCAGCAGGAGCATCAATTACCACCACAGGCGAAATTTGTTTTAATACCTCCATGAATGGGTATCAAGAACTATTTACAGATCCCTCCTACTCCGGCCAAATTGTAGTATGTACCCACGTACATATTGGTAATTATGGTGTGCTTGATGCAGAAACCGAATCAAATTCTATTAAAATTGCAGGTCTGGTTTGCCGCGAATTTTCCACTTATTTCTCAAGAAATAAAGCCCAGGGCAATGTTCATGATTATTTTAAAGATGGGAAGAAACCCGTTATTTACGGAATTGACACCCGCAAACTGGTAAAACACATTCGCGATAAAGGTGCTATGAATGCAATTTTATCCACAGAATGCGATGATCCTGAAACGTTAAAAAAACAATTACAGGAAGTGCCGTCCATGCAAGGACAGGAACTTTCATCAACGGTTTCGTGCGAGAGTCCATATGAGGAAGGCTCTGAGGATGCATCAATTCGCATTTCTATGCTTGATCTTGGCTTGAAACAAAATATCGTGAGATGCTTGACCGAGCGCGGAGCACGAGTTAAAATATTTCCTGCGAAAACAAGCTTCGAGGAGATGAATTCATTTAATCCGCATGGATTTATGATATCCAATGGTCCCGGCGATCCTGCAGTAATGTCGTACGCTATTGAAACCGTAAAAAAAGCATTGGATTCAAACAAGCCCATATTTGGTATTTGTTTGGGTCACCAAATTTTGGCTGAGGCTTGCGGGGTTAAGACCTACAAAATGTATAACGGGCATCGTGGGGTTAATCATCCAATACAGAATTTAACCACCGGGAAAGGAGAGATTACCTCTCAAAATCATGGATTTGCCGTGGATAAAACACAGCTGGAATCGAGTAATTTGATGGAGATTACGCACCTCCACCTTAACGATAAAACAGTTGCAGGCATCCGCCATAAAAGTAAACCTGCGTTTTCGGTGCAGTACCATCCCGAATCATCGCCCGGACCTCACGATTCGCGTTACCTGTTCGACAACTTTATTGACTTAATTAAAGCAGAAAACACACTATCCTAATTATGAGTGCAATTGCCCATATTCACGCCCGACAAATTTTAGATTCAAGAGGAAATCCAACCATCGAGGTTGACGTATTAACAGAAGGTGGAGCTGTTGGAAGGGCTGCCGTACCTTCGGGAGCATCCACCGGAACACATGAGGCTGTTGAACTTCGCGACGGAGATAAAAAACGCTATTTAGGCAAAGGGGTTGAAAATGCAGTAAACAACGTTAATACCACCTTAGCCGACGAATTACGGGGTATCGAGATTACCGATCAACGGTCGATTGACCTCACCATGATTGAGCTTGACGGGTCTTCAAATAAGGCTAATCTCGGAGCAAATGCCATTTTAGGTATTTCGCTGGCAGCAGCAAAAGCCGCAGCGGCCGAAGTTGGGCAACCTCTTTTTAGATATGTTGGCGGTGTAAATGCAGCATTACTGCCTGTTCCGATGATGAATATACTTAACGGAGGGTCGCATGCCGACAATAGTATAGATTTTCAGGAATTCATGGTAATGCCGGCCAATGCCCGTTCTTTCTCGGAGGCTCTGCGCATCGGCACTGAAATCTTTCATCACCTCAAGGAGGTGCTTAAGAAAAAAGGGTTATCAACTAATGTAGGCGATGAGGGCGGGTTTGCACCCAACCTCAAATCAAATGTTGAGGCAATTGAAACCGTGATACAAGCCATCGAAAAAGCCGGATACAAACCTGGCGTTGATGTTTGGATTGCCATGGATGCTGCGGCATCAGAATTTTACGACTCTAAGGAGAAGATATACCACCTAAAAAAATCAACCGGCGACAAACTCACTTCAGCCGAAATGGTGGACTATTGGGCCGATTGGAGTAAAAAATACCCCATATTGTCTATCGAAGATGGTTTGGCTGAAGATGATTGGGAAGGTTGGAAAAAGCTAACAGACACAATTGGCGATAAAATTCAGCTGGTAGGAGACGACCTTTTTGTGACTAATGTTGACCGACTTGGAAAGGGAATTGAAAGCAAAACAGCCAATTCTATCCTTGTTAAGGTGAATCAAATTGGCACTTTAACCGAAACAATAAATGCCGTTCAATTGGCGATGAATAATAAGTACACTGCAGTAATGAGCCACCGTTCGGGAGAAACCGAAGACACCACCATTGCCGATTTGGCAGTAGCCTTGCGTTGCGGCCAAATAAAAACAGGATCTGCGTCACGTTCCGACAGGATTGCAAAGTATAATCAGTTATTACGAATTGAGGAGATGCTGGGAGGAGCCGGAAGGTATGCAGGATTGGATGTTTTAAAAATGAAGTAACCCGCCGCCATACCATTTATTCACTGGTATGTTACATTAGTAATATTCCTATTTAATTTAAATATGGGGTATTTATGTGCTAATCAATATATTCATTTATAATGTAAATTGGTTTCTTACGTGTTTCATCATAAATACGTGCCAGATATTCTCCAATAATGCCCAACATTAGCATAATTAATCCGCCAAGTATTAACAACAATATTATAATTGGAGTATACCCATTAAATGGCACATCGCAAAAAAAATACTTGTAGGTGCTTACAAACGCATAAATAATTCCTAAAAATGCAGATGTTATACCAATTACAGACATTAATCGAATTGGTATAAAGGAAGTGCTTAACGCTCCATCAATGAAATATTTTAGCTTTTTACTAAATGACCATTGCGATTTTCCGACACTGCGCTTAAGTCGCTGGTAAGGAATAAACTTCACTTTGAAGCCCATCCATAAAATATCTCCCTGAAAAAAACGATTCCGATTATCTATGGAAGTATAAACTTCAAGGGGTTTTCGGTCGAGCAATACAAAATCAAAACCTCCCTTGGGCATCGTAGGATTGGCAAATTTCATGAAGCGATAAAAAATTGCAGAGGTTATCCTAACTGCAATTGAATCGGCTCTTTCTGTGCGGTAACATATAACTATCTCGCTTTTCCCTAAAGACCAGTCACGCATCATATCTTCAATTAATTCAATTGGATCCTGTAAATCAGCCGACATAAATATTGCAGCTGCCCCTCTTGCATGTTTAGCCCCTGCTATCATTGCCGCAACCTGCCCAAAATTTCTTGAAAAAGAAATCGCCTTAACTCTACTATCCTTTTGTGAGAGTTGGATTATTTCATTCCATGAGCCATCAGTAGAACCATCATTAACAAATATGCACTCAAATTCGAATTCTAACAGATGATTAGAAAATAGGTGGCGTAGTGAAGTAAAGGTTGTTCCTATTGTACCCTCATTTTGAAAAACAGGAATTATAAAAGATATAATAGGTTTAACCATAACATTAATTGATACTTTCTTAAACGCTATTCAGAAAGTTTTTCCCTAATTATTGTAGAAATGGCATCCACATCCTCAATTTTTAATTCGGGATAAAGGGGCAGACACAACACGCGCTGAGCCACAGAATCTGAAATACTTTCTGTTAAGTTATTTTCTACATAACTTAAGGTGTTAAGTGAAGGATAAAACGACCGTCGTGGAATAATTTGGTTCTTTCGCAATTCTTCAACCACGCATAACAATTGGCTCTCCGTTTCAAAAACAACGGGGAAGTAAGCATAATTATATTGGGTGGTACCATTTTGGAGCTGAAGAAATTCCAAAGGCAAGTCCATTAATTTGTTCCTATACCAATCGCAAACACGTTTTCGTAACTCCATTATTTCATTCAACCGAGGCAGCAGGCAAAGTCCCATCGCTGCCTGAAATTCTGAACCTTTACCATTAATTCCCACCCCGAAGAAATGCTCCGGTCCATCATGACCAAAATTGCGCATGTACGAAACCCGATGTGCCAACTCATCGTCTGAGGTAACAATACCCCCGCCTTCGATGGTGTGAAAAAGCTTAGTAGCATGAAAACTAAGGGTAGAAATATCTCCAAATTCCAACACCGATTTGTCTTTAAACTTTACTCCAAAAGCATGAGCCGCATCGTAAATCACCTTTAGATTATTCTTTCTTGCAATGGCTTCTATGGCCTCAACATCGCAAGGATTGCCATATACATGTGTTGCTAAAATACCCATTGTTTTATCAGTCAACTTCTTCTCAATCGATAGCGGGTCAATGGTAAAACATTGAGGTTTAATATCTGCAAACACCGGCTTACAGTCTTCCCACACTAAGCTTGAAGTGGTAGCCACGTAGGAAAAGGGGGTTGTTATAACTTCCCCTTTTAAGCCTGTTGCCTTTAGCGCAATCAAAAGAGCGGTGGTACCATTATTAACAAAATAGAAATGTTTAACGCCTAAGTATTCCTTAATACGTTGCTCTAGTTCTAACACCAAGGGACCGTGATTGGTAAGATGACCTCGTTCCCAAATACCCTCAAGATAACTTATGTATTCCTTTAAGGGAGGCAGAAACGATTTCGTAACATTGATCATTGTTTAGCGGCTAAACTTAAGGAAGCCTAATTAATCCTAATTCAAACTTATTTCCCGGTCAACCATCGGTAAATGTCGTTACCGTTGGCATAGATGAGCAAAGAAAACAACAATATCATTCCAATTACTTGAGCCTTCTCTAGAACCTTCTCAGAGGGCTTACGCCCTGTAACCATCTCCCATAAAAGAAAGACAACGTGGCCTCCATCAAGGGCTGGAATTGGTAAAATATTCATAAAAGCAAGAACTATGGACAAAAACGCTGTAAAGCCCCAAAATTGCCGCCAGTCCCAATCTTTAT
>JBKCHQ010000167.1:0-30977 GCA_046302715.1 Bacteroidia bacterium
CAAACGATTTTTTATAACACACATGCTTGCGCACCCAACACTTAAATTAGTGTATTTTTGGAAATCTAATTTTAAAAATTTTAGGTAATGAGACAAGTAATGGTGACGATTATTTCTGTTTTGTTGTTTTCGGTGCTTTGTTCGGCGCAGAATATTCTTAAACATCCCATTACAGGAGCGGAGTTTGAGGTGGCACCTAAAGATTTCACCTTAGAAATGAACTATAAAGAGGCCAACGATGCTTGTAAGCAACTAAAAGACGACTGGCGTTTGCCTACAATAGAGGAGCTTGAAACTATGTATAAAAATAAAGGCGAGATCGTTGACTATAAAGATCACTACTGGGCTGAGGATAATAATTGGTTTTCGTTTAAAGAAGGAAAGGGCGGCACTGAGCCAATTAAGTCGATTAGGAAAAAGGTTCGTGCGGTGAGGAGCATCAAAGAGGGCCAGAAAAAAATTACTGATCCTAGATATTTTTAAAGATGCCAATTGGGCAGAAGATGAAAACTACCTTTCTTTTAAGGACGGAAAAGGAAGCAAGGATGTCAATTTAAGTTCCAAAAAATATGTGCGGGCGGTGAGGAGCATCAAAGAAGAGGAGAAAAAAATTAGAAAGAATAGGAATAGAATATAGAATGAACATTTCTAATTACGAAGATTTTTAATTTTACAAAATACAAATATTAAGACCTTGAATTCCTTCCCGTTGTGCTTCGCAACCAGCAAACCCATGCACAACAATTTATTAGAGCCGTTAGTTTTTTAAGACGGGCGCTGCTTGCGAAAAAATCAGAAATATAAAGGCGCTTGCCAACCTTCCTTATTTCCGTTTTGTGTTACAAATGTGTTGCAATTCCCAACACAAAAAAGGCCCGCTTCTAGAAAAATCGGGACAGGCAGGACCCTCTGATTAATCCCGTAGCTGCGGGACTCTAACCAACGGAGCTAACAACGTTAACCTTACACAAAACAAAAAAGGCCCGCATCGCTGCAAGGCCTTATTTTTGGGGCTCCTTCTCTTGGGCTCGAACCAAGGACCCTCTGATTAACAGTCAGATGCTCTAACCAGCTGAGCTAAGAAGGAATTTTGAGGGCGCAATAATACTACAATTTCGAATACCGAACAAATTAGATAGACAAAAAATTACCATTTGATTTTAATTTGCTGATAATCAATATTCTTACTTAGGCGATTTCTTGCATTTCCTGCAATTTTCTATACACTCCCTGCTGCTGCATGAGCTCGGCATGGGTGCCTCGTTCAGCCACTTTACCCTCGCTCAGTACCAAAATCTCATCGGCTTTTCTAACGGTGGAAAGGCGGTGTGCAATTACCAATACCGTGCGTTCTTTCATGAGTTCGCTAATGGCTTCCTGAACGTTTTGCTCGCTCTCGGTATCCAGCGCCGATGTGGCTTCATCAAGAATTAAGATGGGCGCATTGGAATATAAAGCCCGGGCTATAGCTATGCGTTGCCGTTGTCCGCCGCTTAGGCGCGAGCCTCTGTCGCCCAATACGGTATGATAGCCGTTTTCGAGCTGTAAAATAAAATCTTCCGCATGTGCATGCCGTGCCGCCGCTTCGAGCTTTGCCTTATCATAAGATTCGGCACCCATAGTAATGTTACCAATAACCGTATCGTTAAAAATGATGGGATCCTGATTTACCAGTCCTATAAGCGATCGCACCGAATCAATGCTCAAGGTATTGATGTTGCGACCATCTATTAGGATTTCGCCCTCCGTGCAATTGTAAAACCGCATGATAAGATCGGCCATGGTAGATTTTCCAGAGCCGCTTTTTCCAACCAATGCCAACGTACGGCCTTTTTCTAATTTAAAGGATATGGCTTGCAATACAGGTTCGTTGCCGTAATTAAAACTCACATTTTTGAATTCAATCTGCTGCTCAAAGTCATTGATTACTAAAGCATCAGCGGCATCTTCTATATCGATTTTTGCATCTATAATGCTAAAAATACGCTCCGCCGATACCATGCCCTTTTGCATATTAGTGAGGGCTGAACTTATATTTTTGGCAGGCTGCAGTATTTGCGAATAAATGGCGAGATAAGTAATGAACATCGATCCCGACAGGGTGTGATCAACCACCAGGCTGCCTCCGTAAAGCACTACTACTACTATTACACAAACACCAAGAATGTCAGAAAGCGGTGAGGCCAACTCGCGCTGATTGAATAATGCTTTGCTGTTTTTAGTAAACCCGCTATTGATGTCTTCAAACTGCTTAACAAACGCGTTTTTTGAACGAAAGGCTTGAATAATACGAATGCCGCTCAATGTTTGGTCGGTATGCTGCAAAATCTTGCCCAGCATTTCCTGGCTGAAGTACCCCTTTTTCTTGAGCTTTTTAGAAAGAGTTGAAATGAGCAATCCGGCTACAGGAAAAAATAATACCGTAAAAAAGGTAAGTTGCGGCGACAAAATAAATAAGGTTATAAAATAAGCCACAATCACCACAGGGTCGCGCAATAGAATCTGAAACGAACTGATTACGGAAAACTCAATTTCCTGCACGTCATTGGTCATGGTGGAAAGCACATCGCCTTTTTCGTGTTTATGATGCCATGCGAGCGACTGCTCCGTTACTTGTTTAAACAGATGGTTACGCAAACGCTGTAATAAATTCAATTTAAGCCGCACCAATACCCGTGTTGCCAGGTAGCGAAAAAGATTTGAAAATACCGTTGCAACAGTTATTACCACGCATACCGCAGCCAATGCCGCAAGCATGCCTTTTTCGATAGCCAGCCGGCATAAATGATGTTCGAACAATGCGCCGAGGTAATTCACGCTAAATTCGTAGGCCGGCGGGTTTGAGCAAGCCTCGAGCGTGCCCGAATTAAACAAGAGGTTCAACAGCGGAATAAGCATCGTAAAATTGATGATGCCCAATACTATACCCAGAATGGTGTATAAAATATATTCTGGAAGATAATGATGCAGCGGCCTTGAATAATGGAGCAAACGGCGTATTATCTTCATGCGGGAGTGATACTTTTGGCGCTTGGCAAATTACGAATTTGCCGTTACCTTTCAGCACTGTAATGAAGCAAATGCTGCCGGTATATGTAATCCACGTTTCTAAAGGCTATGAAGAGCGTGCACGCTCCATTCGCACACAGCTGGAGGCCAACTCCTTAGATTTTGAATTTGTACTCAAACACGATTGCGATGCCTTAAGCCCCGAATTTATAACTGCCCATTTTGCAGGAAAAATGAGCAGGCCCCAACCCGCAACTTCGTGTGCGGCCAAGCATATCGAAGCCTGGAAGAAAATGGAGGCACAAGACGAAACCTGGCTTCTTGTATTGGAAGACGATATTTTGCTGCACAAAGAGTTTCGTTCCAAATTGAACGAAATAATAAACGAAGCACAAGCAAAAGGCTTAGATCAAAGGCCAGTATTGATATCGCTCGAAAACTCGGGGCTTCGTTTTGTGCCTTCGGCTGAAATTAAAAAAGATACCTTATTGTATTCGGCGCTCGAAACACGATGCACGGGAGCCTATCTCATAAATCGTAGCGGAGCTATGGCTTATTTAAAAAGGCTTTCGGAAGAAAAGATGGATCAAACCATCGACTGGTGGATGGGTGCTATGGCCAAGCAACAGTGTGTGGATATTTACTGGGCGCATCCTACCATTGCCGAACAAGGCAGCCACAGTGGGGTTTTTGCCTCAGCCATTGACCACAAACCTAAAGGTGCTTTTAGAAGGGTGAGCTGGAACCTACAACGCATCTATAAAATGTATTTCAGAAGGCGCTAGAGCGCCGATGAGTAGAAGAATTTAATTGTAGTTTTGCCATAATGTATTTTTAACCATGTCGGAAACAGAATCTACACGCCAGAAAAAGGTGGCCCGATTGATCCAGAAGGAGTTGTCGGTTTTATTTCAACGCGAAAGTCGAACGCTATTCTCCTCGGCCATGATTACGGTTACCGTTGTGCGTGTAAGTCCCGATTTGAGTTATGCCCGTGTGTATCTGAGCGTATTTAATGCTAAGGCACCCGAAGAGCTTTTAGGGTTGATTAAGGCCATGAAAAAAGAAATCAGAAAGCGCTTGGGCGACATTATCAAAAATCAACTGCGCATAGTGCCCGATCTGGATTTTTTCATCGACGACTCGCTCGACTATTACGAACGCATTGACAATTTGCTAAAAAAGTGAAATTTATCTGGTTCATCGCATTTCGTTACCTCTTCTCAAAAAAGAGATTTAATGCCATAAACCTTATTTCTATTATTTCGGTAATTGGGGTAACCACCGGCACTGCGGCCTTAATAGTGTTGCTTTCGGCCTTTAACGGGTTGGAATCGTGGGTGGTGAAGCTTTACGACACCTTCGACCCCGACATTAAAATAGAGCATACCACCAAAAAGTTTTTCGCTGCCACACCCGATTTTCTCCAAAAAATTGAAAAAACTGATGGCATTAAACACGCCGTTCCTGTAATTGAAGAAAATGCATTAATTACGTTTGGCGATGCCCAATTTATTGCCACGCTAAAAGGGGTGGGGCGCAACTACGACAAAGTAAGTGCCGTGCGTACTTCATTAATTGACGGTCGGTATTCATTAAATTCCGATTCGGCCGCAAACGGGCTTTTTGGAAGCGGTGTGGCCTATGCCCTTGGTTTTAATACAAGAAGCTTCGACACACCGGTCGAAATTTTTGTTCCACGTCCGGGCGCTTCACTTAGCCTTAATCCGACCGAGGCATTTAATTCATCTATAATCCAGCCCCACGGTATTTTTCAAATTCAACCCGAAGTAGATTTAAAATATGTTCTTACTTCGTATGGGTATGCCTCTAATTTGTTTAATCGGCCTCAAATGGCAAGCTCTATCGAAGTGAAACTGGAAACTTACAAAGATGCTGCTGAAGTGAGCGCCTTACTTAAGAAAAATCTGGGTGCGGGGTATAAAATTTCTAATCGCTTTGAGCAACATCAGTTGCTTTATAAAATCATCAAATCCGAAAAATGGGCAGTGTATCTTATCCTAACCTTTATTTTAGTCATTGCCGTGTTTAATATCACCGGTTCGCTCACCATGCTCATTGTAGATAAATCTAAAGACATCAATACATTGCGAAGCATGGGTGCCAATACCCGACACTTATTGGCTATATTTTTTACCGAAGGCATGATGATTTGCCTATTGGGTGTATTGCTGGGCAGCATGGTCGGGGTGGGCATTGTAATTGCCCAGGATCTAATGGGACTGGTTTATATAAGTGATGTTGATCCTTATCCAGTTTTACTTAAGGTTTCCGATATTGGCTTGACAGTGGCTACCGTTTTAAGTATCGGCACTTTGGCTTCATGGCTTCCGGCAAACCGCTTAATCAAACAAAAAAAACACCTGTAAGGATCTTATTTTGATTCTTCCATCCACTGCATAAGCTCGTCAAGCTTAGGCGTAAGGATAATTTCTGTTCTTCGGTTTTTCTTTCGAGCTTCGGGTGTGTTGGCGTTATCAATGGGCATAAACTCGCCTCTTCCTGCAGCAGTAAGTCTTTTGGCCTCAATTTTAGAATTGGCAGTAATAATGCGCAAAATGGCAGTAGCTCTCAATACGCTCAAATCCCAATTGTCTTTAATTGTAGCGCTTTTAATAGGCACATTATCGGTATGTCCTTCAATTAATACGTCAATTTCGGTTTCCTTCTCCAGAACTTTTGCCAAGTTTTTCAAAGCCTCTACACCTTTTGCATCCACCACGGTACTGCCCGATTCAAAGAGCAATCGCTCTTCGAGCAATACGTAAACCTTGCCATTTTTTGTACTCACGGTTAAGCCGTTATCCTGAAAACCCAACAAGGCCTCCGAAACTTTACGTTTTAAATCGTTCATGGCAGCATCTTTTGAGGCGAGGATATCTTCAAGTTCCTTAACCCGCTGCTCCTTGAGGTTTATGGCTTCTTCGGCAGCCTTAATCTCAGATGCCAGCTGCTCAATTTCCTTACTACGCTTCTCCAAATCTTCTTCGGTCAAACGCAGCTTGTCTTCTTTTCGCTGAAGCTCCTCCTGGGTAAGCTGGTATTGCCCCATCAGTTTACGGTTGTCTTCATCTTTACCTTGCATCAGCAGATTGTTTTTTTCCAAAAGCTGGTCATAGGTTTTGTTGAGTTTTTCGTAAGCGGTGTTCAGGCGCCTGAATGAGGTACCCAAACTTAAAGTATCGTTACTTAGCGATTTTGTTTGGCGGCTTAACTCCTCAACACGAATGTTGAGCTCTTTTTCTTTAGCACTCAATGATTCGTAGCGTGCCTTAATTTCTTCTAATTCAGCCTTGCACTTCTCGCCGGCTGTTTTAACCTCTTCGTATTGACGCCCCGGAACGCAGGAAATTACTGCAAACAAAAACAAAAAGCATCCTAAACGGGTTAGTATCCTCATAATAGATTTTTTTTCAAACCTACTAAGTCAAAGCGTCTGCATAATTACTTGAATGCAGATATAATAAACAATTTGAAGTTGATAGCCATTTGACACTAGTATTTGAACACTAACATTAAAATGAAAACAGAATTTTCATAATTTGCACTCCCTTAAATAATAATTATGGTGAACAGGATAGGTTTGGCGCTTTTGGTTTTTAACGTTGCATTCAATCTAAACAATTCAACAGCGCAAAGTATTGATCGATGCGGTACGCATAAAGTAATGCAGAAAATGATAGAAATGCATCCGCAAATGCAGGCCGAAAAGCAGGAATTTGAGCAATACGCCCAGGATTTTAACGACAATGGTCAACGTGCGATAAAGGTTATTCCTATCGTATTTCATATTATTCATACCTACGGTTCTGAGAACATTAGCCGGGAGCAAGTTGAAGATGCAGTAAGAATTCTGAATGAGGATTATCAATTGTTAAATGAAGATCAGTCAGAGGTGGTGTCGGCTTTTGCCGGAATAAAGGGCAACACTCAATTCGAATTTCGTTTGGCTCGAAAAGATCCCAATGGAAATTGCACGGACGGAATTACTCGCACATTTTCGCCCCTTACATTCAACGGAAACGATAATGTGAAGGCACTCATTTCATGGCCGCGTAACCGTTATTTGAACGTATGGGTGGTTAACGATGTAGTGTTAGATGACGGAACACAAGTGGGGGGATATGCTTATCAACCTTCAAATTTTATTTCGGCATCAGTGGATGGCATTATTGTTACCAACCAGCAATTTGGAAGCATCGGCACCTCTAGTTCCAGTAATTTTGCCAGTAGAACGCTCACGCACGAGGTGGGTCACTGGTTTAATCTTAATCATACCTGGGGCGACAGCAATTCACCCGGATTGTCTACAAATTGTAATGATGATGATGGGGTGACTGACACCCCCAATTGTATTGGAGTAGCCAATCAAAGTTGTAATCTTTCGCAGGTTACCTGTGGCTCTCTTGACAATGTGCAAAACTACATGGATTATTCTGCCTGCGGTTTGATGTTCACCGCCGGGCAGAGTTCTCGCATGAATGCTGCAGCAAATTCAAACCAAGGTCAACGAAGCAGTTTATGGTCGGCCTCTAACCTTAGTTTTACAGGTGTTGATGGTGCCGTGGTACCCTGTGCTCCGATTGCCGATTTTTCATCCTCTACCAATGAAGTGTGCACCAATACCTCTGTAACTTTTTCTGACGAAAGTTACAATTCAGAGATTGACGGAACTTGGCAGTGGAGCTGGACGTTTACCGGAGCATCAACTCCCAATTCAACCTCGCAAAATCCAACCGTACAATACGCCAATCCTGGTGTGTATAATGTGAGTCTCACAGTAACTAATTCTGCCGGAACCAACACGAGGACAAAAACAAGCTACATAACGGTTCGCCCCGATAATCCTACCTTGCAGGCGCCATTCTTTGAGGGAATCGAAAATACCGCCTTCCCCAATATTAGTACGCAGGATTTTTACGACTGGAAGGTTGTTGGTGCCTCAAACTCTTTTTTCAGAACCACAGAAGCAGAGGCAACAGGCTCGGCTTCATTAAAGTATAATAATAACGTGATTAGCGATGGAGTAATCTCCGAAATTGTATCGCCTATTTTTGATTGCTCCGCCATTGCAGCTCCTGTAAATCTAACATTTAAAGTGGCCTACGCGCGTAGATCGTCCTCATCTACCGATAAACTTATCGTGTATGCCTCCACCAATTGCGGAAGGAGCTGGACCCCTCGTTACACCAAAACAGGAGCTAGTTTAAGCACCTTATCTTCGGGGCAGTACGCCACTGGAACCTTCATCCCCTCTGCTGCACAATGGCGTACCGAAACCGTTAGTATTCCGGCTTTTGCAGGGGCATCAAATGCCATGATTAAGTTTGCGGTAACCGATGGCGGAGGAAATTCGCTCTTTATTGACGACATAAATTTCTTTGGCGATCCCACGCTAGGTTATGAATTTGATGCTGCAGGCACCTTTAACAGCAACATTCTTCCCAATCCTTCAACCGGAGAAGACGCACGCCTCAGTCTTGAATTGTTTAATCCTTCAGAAGTAAAGGTTAATCTTCGCGATATTACAGGCAAACTCATGGGACAGCTCGATGTAGGCAAGCTTTCTGATGGTCAGCATACTATTAATTTGAACCAGATTACTTCGTCATCGCTCCAAGCAGGGGTCTATTTTGTTGAAGTAATTTGTGGCAAGACGTCAATTACACATAAGTGGGTATGCATACGGTAAATTCGGTTCGCGGCCAATTTAAATCGGCCTTAAAAGAAACCGACGAAGCCTGGAAGCTCCTAATTAATGAACTAGAACAGCAATTTGGCCTAGGGCTCGACTTGTCGGCAGTGTTGTTTCTAATTGGGGTGCAAGAACTCGGAATAGATAAGCGTAAATTCGGTAAAGATCAAAAGTTAGAATTGATGCATATTGCCATTTGCACGGTACTCGAGCCATATGGCTTTTACGCTCCCCTAGGTCGTGATACAGATGGTTATCCGCACTGGGAACTTGAAAGTTCTTTGCCCGCTCTAACGGCAGGGCAACAAAGTCAACTCATGAAGGAGGCAATCCTTCATTATTTCGATAAAAAATAAAAGCTAAAATTATTGAAGTGTTACCGTTTTGGTAACGGTTTGACCGGGCTCGAGCTTGATTAAATCGTTAGCCTCACCAAACGTGGCATGTGTTACTTTAACATCCAAAATAGCGGGATAAGGAAATGTGAAGGTGGCGCTTCCATTACCATCAGTAATTTTTGTATTCTCTTTTAAATAATCGGCTAAATCGCTCGAACTTTGCTGACCAAATTCAGAAGTTAATTCAACACGCGCAGAGGCTGCTGGTCCGCCAGTTGAACGCACCACATTTATAACGGCGGTACAAGTGTTGTCGTCTTTTTGACACGAAAAAGAAACAAGTGCTATTGAAGCGCACAAAAACACTGCTATTTTATTACGAATCATAATATTTAATTGCCGAAATAATGGTCAAATATAAAATAATTAACAAAACCAACCAAAACTTTAACGCAAACGGTGAGGTATTGTTGTTTCTTGGGGAAGAAACACGTGTTAATAAATTTGCCTTAAGGTGGAGTATATCTATATTTGGCCTTGAGAATTCCACCATGCTAAAAAACGATATTGAATCCATATCAGCCGTTTTAAGCGGCGTAAACTTAACAAGTGCAGATGATGCAGAGGCCTTCAGAATTAAATATCTGAGTAAAAAAGGCATTATTACGGCTTTGTTCGAGCGATTTCGGGAAGTTGATCCCTCCGAACGTAAAGAACTAGGTGCCCATATTAATAATTTAAAAAAACAGGCAGAGGAACTTTGGCGCACGGCAAAAGAGCAAGGCAGCCAGCAGGGCGCAGGGAGTGTCGATCAGGATTTTACACGACCAGGCTTCCCGTTTGAACCTGGCAATCGACATCCACTCTCCTTAGTGGCCGAAGAAATACGTTCCATTTTTAATCGCATGGGTTTTGAGGTGGCCGAGGGTCCCGAAATTGAGGACGACTGGCATAACTTTTCAGCGCTTAATTTCCCTGAAGAGCATCCTGCCCGCGACATGCAGGATACATTTTTTATTGAGGGATATTCAAAAATGGCGCTTCGCACGCACACATCATCGGTACAAATACGGATGATGGAGCATGGGAAACCGCCTTTCAGGATGATTATGCCCGGAAGGGTGTATCGAAACGAAGCCATATCGGCAAGAGCGCATTGTTTTTTCCATCAGGTTGAAGCCTTGTATGTGGATGAAGGCGTTTCGTTTGCCGACTTAAAGCAAACCCTGTTGCATTTTGCACAGGCCCTTTTTGGTGCTGATACGAAAATACGACTTCGCCCCTCCTACTTTCCGTTTACTGAGCCTTCGGCAGAAATGGATATTTCCTGCACCGTATGCAAAGGTGCCGGTTGCGGCATTTGTAAACATTCCGGCTGGGTAGAAATACTCGGTTGCGGCATGGTGCATCCCAACGTACTTAAAAACTGTGCTATCGACCCCGATAAATACTCGGGCTTTGCTTTGGGCATGGGCATCGAACGCATCGCCATCCTTAAATATAAAGTCAAGGATTTACGGTTGTTCTCTCAAAACGATATTCGATTTCTGAAGCAGTTTCAGACGGAACGATAATCACCCAAAAACCACCAGCAGCTGATTTTTCTCTACTGCTTGGCCGGGTTTAACCATTATTTTCGATACCGTTCCGTCGCCCGGCGATTTAATGCTATTTTCCATTTTCATGGCTTCGAGCACCAGCAGTGTGTCGCCTTTGTTAACAGCCTCACCCTCATTTACCGTTACCCGCAGCACCAGTCCGGGCATTGGGGCTTTTAATTCATTGATTTTCTTCCCTGCAGAAGCATCCATCCCCATAGCTTTTAGCAACTGCTGAATGCGATCCTGGGTTTCAATAACTAAAGACTTTCCGTTAATACGGACACATAACATGTGGTTTTCGCTATCATACGACTCTACGAGCAACACATAGGTTCTATTATCGCGGATAACATGATAAATGCCATCAGAAACATGTTTTACATCCCAATTAAAAGGCGCACCATTTATGGTTCCTGCGTTTAAATCACGCTCAAATTCAATGGCATACGCCGCATCGTTTATGGTTGATTGTATCATGATGGTTATTAAACGGTTTCTGTTTCTAGAGGATGCAGACGATAATTTCGAATAACGTTATACACGGTATCACGCTCAACGGCACAGCGCCCACTTTCATTAATTAGGGTTACGAGTTCATTTGTGGTCATGGCCGGTGTGTGCTCTTCTGAACCTGCCATAGTGTATATTTTTGTACTGTCGTCAATGGTACCGTCTATATCATCAACTCCGTACGACAAACTTAACTGCGCCACCGACCGACCAATCATGGGCCAATATGCTTTAAGATGACCGAAATTATCCATAAATAATCGGGCAACAGCATAATTCCTTAAATCTTCCACTACCGAAACTTCGGGTATATGGCTCATTTGATTGTCTTTATTGCGAAACTTCAGGGGAATAAAGGTATTAAATCCACCGCTTTCGTCCTGCAGCGTTCTCAGTCGGTTCATGTGGTCAATACGATGATGGTATTTTTCCAAATGCCCATAAAGCATCGTAGCATTTGATGGCATTCCTAATTCATGAGCTGTTTTATGGATTTCGAGCCATTGCACCGATGTGCATTTATCGGCACAAATTTGTTCTCGCAGGGATTCATCAAAAATTTCGGCTCCTCCGCCGGGAAGCGAATTTTGTCCGTGATCTTTGAGTATTTGAAGGCCTTCTCTGTAAGAAACTCCTGCCTTTCTGCACATATATTCGAGTTCGACGGCCGTAAATGCCTTTACGTGGATGTCGGGCAGAATTTCTTTTATCTTTTTAATTAATCCGGCAAAATACATGAGGCCCATCCTGGGGTGTACGCCGCCCACAATATGCACCTCGGTGGCGCCTTTGCCCTGATAGGAGCGTACAATATCCAGAATTTGATTTTCGCTGAGCTCCCATCCTTCTTCCCGCTGCTTTATGAGGCGCGAGTAGGAACAAAACTTACAATCAAAAACACAAATATTGGTAGGTTCGATGTGGAAATTTCTATTGAAAAACACATAATCCCCGTGTCGTTTTTCTTTTACATGATTAGCTAATAGTCCTAAATAACCGAGGGATGCGGTTTCGTATAAAACTTCTGCCTCCGAGCAGCTTATGCGTTCGTTGGCCAATATTTTGTCGGCAATAAGCAGGAGCTCATTATTGGTGCCGCCCTTACTGAGCAATTCTTTTATTCCATCCATTATACGAAGAAACAGACGCCTCTTTATTGTGTTTATATTTTCTAAAAGTTTGTTCGAATTAAGGGTGCGAACAAACGCTCTTTTCCGTTAAATACGCACACAAAATACAGCCCTGGGGCAAGCTCTCCCGTATGTAACTGGAGCGATTCATCCTTAGCGGCTGCACCTGCTAGGCATACCTTACCATCTATTGCGAAAATACTCCATTCCACCTTGCCATTTAGGGCATGCTCTAATCGCACAAAATCTCCGTTTGAGGGATTGGGAATAACCTTGAGTTCTACAGTGCTTTCAAGTGTTTGTGCCGATAATGGGATGCACTGCACCGGTTTTATGGCCAGCGATAATCCTTCCCCGTAAAGTTCGGGGTCTGAAAAAGCCTTCCACAAACCGTCGCCTTTCATATACCAACCCGTATTACTGTTTGTAGGGTCAAACTGATTAGAATAAACGCTTAGGGTATCGCCCGTTCCGGTGCTTAATAAAAATCCGGCGTAATACGGCCCATTAACCGAAGGCGGTTGCGGGAAGTAAACATCGGTGAACGAAAAATTGGCAACATTTTCCGAAGCATCAGATAGCAAAAAGGTTGTTTGCGCTAGGGGACTTCCAGGCCCATTGCCATTTGGGTTTTGATCCCAAACTACAGCAGTAATTAGGGTGCCTGGGTTTGCAACTATAGCTTTTGCAAAATCGAAACGTATGCCGTTCACTACCTTAGTTTCGGTGCAATTAAAACTATCGGCAAAGGCAATGTGGTTAAGGCTATTATTCCCCGTGAGATACCCGCTACCACTAGGGATTATTTCCTGTAAACCGTAATACACCAAACCATCACCACCCGTAATATTGTTTAGAGTATCACAATCTGCTGCTGTGGGCAATGCGAGACAACCGGCCGAAGTCAGTAGCCCGCTTCTAAATTGATCAATTGTATTGCGCATACGGGTTTTCTGTCCCGTCGTAAACATATTCATGCACTGATCATAAGTGTAGTCCATGTAATTCATAAACATATCGCTTGTGTTGGTGCACGACGGGGCAGGATATGAAGGGCATTGAAAATTAGGACCTTCCTGATTGGGCGTATCGTTTACCTGATCGGTGCCCGAACATGGGTCTGCGGCATTATCATCATCTCCCCAAATATGCACCAGATTAAGCCAGTGGCCTACTTCGTGCGTAGCAGTGCGCCCTTTATTGTAGTTTCCGCCCTCTGGGGTGTTTCTTCCAAAATATTTATAGCAAATTACCACTCCGTCCAATGCGGGCAAAACGGTTCCGGGAAGCGTAGCAAAGCCCAGCAGATTGTTTGACAAATTACACACCCATATATTGAGGTATTTATCGGTAGGCCAGGCATCAACTCCGCCGGTAACACTTCGTTTAACCGCATCCGAGAGTCCAAAAGCCGTAGCATTGGTTTGAGTGTGGGTAATGCCTGTGGTGTAATTTCCTTGTGGATCGCGCGAGGCGAGACAAAACTCAATTTCGCAATCGGCCGCAAGCGATGAAAATGCCGAAGGAATTTGAGAAGCATTGGCATTAAGCTTACGATAATCTTCATTGAGTACGTCTATTTGCGACATTACTCGAGCATCCGAAATATTTTGTTCGGCCAAGTTGTAAATTACATGAACCACCACCGGAATTTTAATTATGCTTTCGCTGCGGTTTTTAAGCGGAGCTTCGGCACCGTTTTGCAAGTGGTGCTCAATGATTTGCATCTTGCTAAAAAGCTCCGGTTGCTGAAGTTTTAACGTATTTAAATATTCGCTGGTTCCACAACGAGTATGATGCTGGCTATTTAAGAATCCGGATGCGCTAAACAAGCAGATTGCAATAATGAATCGGATTTTGGACATGCTATTTCCGCTAAGAATTATTTCTAAGAATTATTTCTGTGTAAAGGTACAAATAAGGCCTAAACAAAGCATGTGAGATACATACAACTATTGTTAGCGGGCATTTCAAATGAATGGTTAGTTTTGGGCAGTTTTATTGGCGATGGCATATCGAATTTTATTAGCCGAGGACGAGCCTTCACTTCGCGATCTGATTGCACTCAATCTGGAACTCGAAGGCTATGCCGTTCAATCGGTTGGAAATGGAAAGACAGCCTTACAAAAGGCGCTCAACGAGCGTTTCGATTTGCTAATCTTGGATGTGATGATGCCCGAATTGGATGGTTTTGCGGTGTGTGAAGCGGTGCGTTTAGAAAACCAGGAAGTGCCGATACTATTCTTAACGGCCTTAAATGCTGCAAACGATCGGGTTAAAGGGCTAAAACTTGGTGCCGACGATTATTTAAACAAACCTTTTCACCTCGAGGAACTCTTACTTCGAGTTAAATCGCTTGTTCAAAGGGGCCTCGACCGAAAGAACAAGCAGCTGGGATTGGTGCAGTATGCATTTGGAGGGAATGAAATACACTTTACCGCCTATTCGGCGACCACCTGGAAAGGCGATACCATTAAGCTTTCGCAACGTGAAACGTATTTACTGAAACTCTTGATAGAACGAAAGGGCGAGGTAATATCGCGCAAACAAATTCTTGAAAAAGTTTGGGGATACGATATCTATCCCTCCACTCGTACCATCGATAATTTCATTCTCAGTTTCAGGAAATACTTCGAAAAAGATCTTCGAAACCCTCGTTTTTTTGAGTCAATACGAGGAGTAGGCTATCGCTTTACCGAATCTTAACGCATCAGCTGAATTCTTTTTCGGATTACCTGCTGACCATTTTCGATCAGCAATATGTAAACGCCAGAGGATAAACCTGAAAGGTCAAGTTGCCAAACATCCGTTTCTGCTTGTAATGCAGAGGGTACAGATTGGGCCCCACTCAAGCTGTAGATTTTAAAATGAGGAGCTGCACTTTGGATTGAATTAGGTAAGCGCACGTTTAAGAATTCGCTGAGTAGCGGCTGAGGCCATACTTCGGCATCTTCAAATAAACGTATATTTTGAATGCCCACATTGGTAAAAGGCAATGCCTGCGAGTAGGCAAAACATAGGTCGTTTTCAGACACCACAACGCTGTAATCACCGGGCTGCGCAGGTACATAAGAAGTCAAATTTTCCGTACCCTGCAAGGTATCACCGTCAAGCAGCCAAACCCAGGTATAGGGAAGCCCGGGATTGTAAATAAATGTTTCGGTAATCGGATTAAAGAAGATTACCGGCTCAATGGGATATTCCAATGCGGCAATTGAAACCGTGTCGGATAATGCCGCGCAGCCCTGAGGATTACGAATTTCGCCGTAAAAAGTACCATTACCAAAAACCCACAGGCTATCGTTATTGGCACTTAAAATGGCACCTTCATCATTATACCATTGATAAAAAGCTGCTTCAGGTAGCGTAAGCAAGGCCGAATCGCCGGTACAGAATGTGTTTTGTGAAACCAGCATATCCGGATTTTCTGGCGAAGTGTAAACCATTACGGTGTCGGTGTTATTGAATATGAGCGAAGCCTGCGTTCCGATGGTTAAAGAACCAAAGCCTTCGTTGGTATTGAAATTATAATTTCCCGGTCCGGTAAACTGAATTACCGCAGTACCTAAATTATCGTCTTGCGAAACATTATCATCATCATAAAACTGAATGCTGAATGCCGACCCACTTATAATGGTATTCATGCCCGACTGACTAAAATTTGTGCTGTTATCGCCTGATGAGCTCGACTGTGTGCTGCCACCAATGGTTAATTGGTAATATATATCCGGACTTCCGGTACATGTTCCCACAAAAGGGATGGATGGCTCTTCTATGTCGCCGCACCAGTTACTGCCCGTTGCAGTAAAATTAACATTGGTTAAAATAAAGTCCATTAACCGCGTTTCAAGCGTAACTGTATACGTGTCGGGAATGGTGTAAAGTTGAGGCTCGGGATTGGCGAGGGTCGAAGTATTGCCATTACCAAAGTCCCAAGTGTATTCCACAGGTTGGGTGGGGCTGGTAATCAGCGCCTGAAACTCGGTGAGTAAACTGTCGCATCCGGCATCAATACTAATACTGAAGCCCGAATTACCTGAGCTGCCCGGTGTTACTAAAATGGGCAGGGTAAAACTTTGCGCTTGATCTAAGCTGATGGGAGAACTTACCGACGCAATAACGTTTACCGAAATAGTGTACGAACCTATGGCGGTGGGTGTGCCGCATATTTTTACACATCCGCGCTGCGATGCCGGATCCGAAGTGATGGTGTACACGTTATCGGCTTCATTAACTGTTGCCGCCAGTCCAGGAGGCAAGCCACCAATGGAAGTTATTGTAATGGCAGATAATGTAACGTCGAAACCAGTGCCCGGATCGGTAAAATTTTGAGGCATAAAAAAGGTAACGTCCAAATCAAAAGGCTGATTTACTGGAGCATCAGGCAATGTAGACGGGCAAAGCGTTGGAGCAACCGGATTGGCGGTGCAGGAAGGATCTACAATGCATCCCGGACACTGTGCCTGTACGAGCGAAACCGAAAAAAGAAATACGAGGGTGTAAAAAATTTTATTCATGCTTCAAGATTAACATTTTTTTTCAAAATTAGCCAATGTGAAGACGAAATTAAGCAACAGTATTCAAAGCGAATTGATGGAGGCGGGTATTGACGAAGCAGGCAGAGGCTGTTTGGCCGGGCCGGTGGTAGCAGCAGCGGTAATTCTTCCCAAAAATTTCAAGCACGATTTGCTCAACGACTCCAAACAAATGTCGGTCGTTAACCGCGAATTGCTTCGTGATTACATTTGTAAACACGCTACATCCTGGGCCATTGGTGTAGCCACGGTGGACGAAATTGATAGTGTGAATATTTTGCAGGCTACCTATTTAGCCATGCATCGCGCCATTTCGGGCTTGAACGTATTGCCACAGCTACTTGCAATTGACGGCAACCGGTTTAAGCCCTACGCTTCTATCCCGCATCAAACCATAATTGAAGGCGACGCAAAGTTCTTGCACATTGCCGCAGCTTCAGTGTTAGCTAAGACCTACCGCGACGCCCTAATGCTTGAATTACACGAGGGTTTTCCGTTTTACGGATGGGACAAAAACAAGGGGTATGGAACCATTCAACACCGTGTAGCAATGGCCGAACATGGTCAGTGCTTGCACCACCGCAAAAGCTTTAAGCTAAAAAACCAGCAGTTAAGCCTGTTTTAAATGAAAAAAGCCGAATAATCGGCTTTAATTTTTTTATGCATAAGAGATGGCTTAAGCCAATTTCTCTTTAATACGAGCTTTCTTACCTTTAAGATCACGTATGTAGTAAATACGCGCACGACGCACAACCCCTCTTTTATTCACGTCGATTTTGTCGATGAAGGGAGAATTGTCAGGAAAAATACGCTCAACGCCAACCCCGTTTGAAATTTTACGCACGGTGAAAGTTGAAGTAACACCAGTACCCTTGCGCTGAATTACAACGCCTTGGTATTGCTGAACACGTTCTTTATCGCCTTCTTTAATTTTGAAGTGAACGGTAATGGTATCACCTGCTTTGAATGCAGGAAGTTCTTTTTTATCGGTAAGTTGCGCTGCAACATCTGAAAGGAAATCCATAACTGAAGAAATTATATGCTTCGAAAAAGGAGTGCAATATTACGCAATCTTTTTTAATCTCAATACAGAAGTGAGGAAAAAAAATAATTGCTTAGTCTCGGTCTAAAAGACCGGGTCTTCGGGCTTTTGTTTGTTCAACTGCACGCGCAAATCGCCATTTTTCTATTTCGGGGGTATTCCCAGAAAGTAAAATTTCGGGCACCTTATGTCCTCTAAAGGTTGCCGGCCGTGTATAAACCGGCGGTGCAAGTAGGTTGTCTTGAAATGAATCGGTAAGCGCCGATGTTTCATCGTTGAGCACTCCCGGAATTAAACGGATAATTGCATCCGATACCACTGCCGCAGCAAGTTCTCCCCCTGAAAGCACATAGTCGCCAATTGAAATTTCGCGCGTAACATAATGATCGCGAATGCGTTGATCCACTCCTTTGTAATGGCCGCAAAGCAACACAATCGATTTTTTGAGCGACAAACGGTTGGCCATGGGCTGGTCAAATAATTCACCGTCAGGACTCATATATATTACCTCATCAATTTGACCTTTTGATTGAATATGCTCCAAACAGTTTACAATAGGTTCGGCCATCATTACCATACCAGCGCCACCCCCAAAGGCATAATCATCGACACTTTTATGCTTGTCTGAACTAAATTCGCGAAGGTTGTAAATGTCAATACTTACTAATCCTTTTTGCTGTGCACGCTTTAAAATAGAATGCGCAAAAGGACTTTCCAGTAATTCGGGCAGAACAGTAATAATATGCAAATGCATGGGGCAAAATTACAGATTTTGTGCTTCACCCAAGAATAGGTTAACTTTGAGCCATTAATTTAAATCTTCATGAACGAAATTCGCAATAACTGGACCCTCGAAGAAATTCACGCAATTTATTCTACCCCCTTGCTTGAACTTATTTTCAAAGCGGCATCGGTGCATCGCTGTCATCAAAAGGGATCAGAGGTTCAAGTAAGTTCGTTGATATCCATTAAAACAGGAGGCTGCCCCGAAGATTGCGGGTATTGCCCACAAGCGGCACGCTATCATACCGGCCTCGAAGCACATAAATTAATGAGTGTGGAGCAGGTTACGCAGTATGCCGAACAAGCCAAAGCGGGTGGGGCATCACGTGTGTGCATGGGTGCAGCATGGCGCGAAGTGCGGGATAACCGCGATTTTGACCGAGTTATCGAAATGGTAAAAGCTGTAAATTCCATGGATATGGAGGTATGTTGCACCTTGGGGATGTTAAACGAGGAACAAGCTCAACGATTGGCTGATGCTGGACTTTATGCCTACAATCATAATTTGGATACGTCTGAAGAAAAATATTCTGACATTATCGGCACACGAACCTATCAAGATCGCTTAAATACCATTAAAAACGTTCGTAAAGCTAGTATTTCCGTGTGTTCGGGCGGCATCATCGGTATGGGTGAGTCGGCACAGGATCGTTGCGCTATGCTACAAACCTTGGCCAACATGGAGGTTCAACCCGAATCGGTGCCGATTAATGCTTTGGTAGCCGTTGAAGGTACTCCTCTTGAAAAACAAAAGCCAGTTGAAATTTGGGAAATGCTACGCATGATTGCCACTACCCGAATTGTGATGCCTAAAACTGTGGTAAGGCTTAGTGCCGGCCGACAGCAAATGAGCATGGAAGGACAGGCGCTTTGTTTTATGGCAGGGGCTAATTCGATTTTCACGGGCGAAAAACTTCTCACCACACCTAATCCTGAATTTAGTGAGGATATGGAGATGTTTAAAATATTAGGCCTTACTGCGAAAGAGCCATTTGCAGAGGGCCGGCCCGAGGTCGCAAAGGCCGAAAAGTTTGCCGCAACTGAATGAGGCTTACGCTATTTTTGATATTGCTGAGGGCGAGTCTGTGCAGCCAAACCGTATATGCTCCCCTACGATCGGTTACGGTTAAACAACCGTATCTCGAAAATGCGGTTGAAATGTTGCGCTATGGGAATCCCGAAGGAGCTATAAAATCTGTGAAAAACGCTCCCAATAAGGTAAAACAAAGTTTTGAAGCCGAATTTTTATTGGGATACGCTTACAAAGTTCAAGGCGAAATTCAACCAGCTATTGATGCTTTTTCGAGAGCCACTCGATACGAATCCAATTCACTGCCTGCCTTTTTTGAACGTGGCAATTGTTACCTTATAAAGAAAAATTTTAACCTCGCAGTTTTCGATTACGACCGTGTCTTGCTCATTGATTCAACCTTTGTGCCTGCCTACAATAATAGGGCCTACGCCCGAATCAGAAATTACGGCGACCAAGGGATGCCCTTACAACAACTGCGTTTTGCACGAAAAGATATGGAGCAAGTGTTGCGGTTTACTCAAGAAAAGGAGGACCCCGGGTATGAATTTTATTTTAATCTCGGCCTGCTCGATTTGTATTTATCAGAATATGAAAAAGCTATTGTAAGTTTTAATCAGGCTATAATGCTTGATGGAAATGTGGCTAAGGTATATTACTATCGGGGTGCGGCGCATTTTCTGGCACGTTATTACGCAAAGGCACGCTTCGATTTTGAAAACTCGGCCTCGATGGGATTTAGTAACGAACAAACGCCAGAATTCTTAAAGGTTTTGGATTTAATTCGTAAGCATGAGGAAGAAAACGACATAACCGTCGGAAAAGAATGAATCGGGCCGAAGAACATATTTTAAAAAGACTGGAACAAAGAAAAAGTGAACATCTTTTTCGTTCGCTTCAGCTCGACAGCTTTGAGGTGGACTTTTTATCCAATGATTATTTGGGTTTGGGGAAATCGGCATTGCAAACCAAGCTTTTTCCTGTAAATTCAGGTTCCGGAGGCTCGCGTTTGTTAGCCGGTAATAGCGCAGAAGCCGAAGCCTTAGAACAATTCTTGTCACAGGAATTTTCATGCGAGGCGGCACTAGTCTTTAATTCGGGATATTCGGCAAATCTATCCCTTTTTTCAAGCATTCCAGGCCGATGCGATACTGTGTTATTCGACGATAAAATTCATGCATCCATTCGCGATGGCATCCGCATGTCGCATTGCAAAGCCATATCGTTCAAGCATAACGATTGCTCAGATCTCTTAAAAAAGGCTCGTTTTGCCAAAGGGTTGGTTTATGTAGCAGTAGAGTCGGTATATTCTATGGATGGCGACGAAGCACCGCTTGAAGATATTCATCAGATTTGTGCGCAGAACGGGTGGCATCTAATTGTAGATGAGGCGCATGCCTTAGGTGTTTTGGGGCCTCGGGGTAAGGGCCACTCCATCAATCTAAATGACCGAAGTGCATTGTTTGCACGCATCCTTACGTTTGGAAAGGCAGCGGCCTATCACGGTGCAGCCATATTAGGCTCTCTGCAACTCAAAGACTATCTCATAAATTTTGCACGACCTTTTATTTATTCAACGGCATTGCCACCGCATGATTACACAATTATTAAACAACACATTGAGCGCTTGATCAACGCCCAACTTGAGCGAGAAAAGCTACATACGCTGATTGATTTTTGGAATGCCAATGCACCCAATAATTTATGCTCTAATAACAATGGCGCCATTCAAACAATACGATGTTCGGGAAATGAAAACGTTGATCGTATGGCAAAAATGCTCCAAGCGGGCGGATTAGGTCTTAGGTCGGTAAAAAGTCCTACCGTTAAGTCGGGAGAGGAGCGCATTAGGATAATCTTGCACAGTTATAACACGGTTTCTGACATCGAGCGACTGCTTTTGAATCTGAAAGAATACGCCGACAAAAATTATTTTTAATCTTAATTTGTGAAATAGCAAAATCGTATTAATTTTGCAATCCCAATTTTAAAGGCCATGGTAAGAACATATCAACCTTCCGTAAGAAAGCGCAGAAACAAGCATGGATTTCGCGAACGCATGGCGTCTGCAAATGGTCGTCGTGTATTAGCAGCACGTCGTGCCCGTGGCCGCAAACGTTTAACTGTTTCCAGCGAAAAGCTGCACAAGCGTTAACAGCGCATATCAAATTTAATAAAGCGGCCCTCGAGTCGCTTTTTTTATTCCTCCCAATATTCCTTAAGGCGTTTAATGCCTTTTTCGCTTAGGATGTTATGTCCTGAACCAAGCGGTACAATTTGCGCCCCTTTAAGATGCTTTAAGATGAATTTTTGGGTGCGTTTAATGGGAATAATGCTATCGTCCTTCCCTAAATAACAACTCAACGAGAACGATTTTTTTTCGTTGAGCTCCGATAATAACTTGTAATTGGGCTTCAATTCTCGATAGGCCATCCAGGTGTTGTAAAGCTGTTGCCTTTTTTCAATGGTGCCAATTTCGTGCATATAAAATTTAGCCGTACGTTCCGAAAGTATGCTAAGCTTTTTTCCTGTGTAAATGAGCGCAAGAGCGAGCCAGGGCTTCGACACAAAACTTCGGAATAGTATTACGCCCAGCGAAGTTTGGCTTAGAAATTTATAGGCTTTTGACACCGGTAGCCCATCGGGTGCAATAAGCCAAAGTTCGCTAATATGTTGTGGAAACCAGGAAACAATACCCATTGCGATGCGTGCTCCTATCGAAAATCCGGTGATTGAAAAATCTATAATGTCCAATTCCTGGCGCAATGACAGTAACCAACCTTCGCAGTACTCCCGATTGAAAATAAAGGAGTCTGACATTTTATCATTATTACCGTGGTAGGCTAAATCGATCTTAATGAAATAATATTGCGTTTCTAAAAGAGCCTCCAGATAATGAAACACCGAACTGTTTTGACCATAGCCGTGCAGCAAAATCATAGGGCAGTTGCCCGAGCCTGAAACACTGTAGTGCCAGACATCGCCCTCGACGAAAAATTGATGATAATTTTCAGCCAACCGAATTTAATTTCAGGCAAAAGATACATTTTTTCGAGTATCACTCCATTTATACAGACATAAAGATGGGCTTGAATGTATATTTGCGAAATTATATAATTGATTCATGGAAGCGTGCGAAACCATTATTATTACAGGGGCAAGTTCAGGCATCGGTCGAGCATGTGCTCAAATTCTTGCAGGTCCGGGAACACAATTTATTTTAACAGCAAGACGTGAGGAGCGATTAGAAGTACTTGCTTCCGAATTACAGAAAGCAGGCGCCGCCGTTTGGATATACACGCTCGATGTTCGTTCGCGTGAGGCCTGTCAGAAATGGGCACATGAGATTCCTGAGTCGTTCCGTAATATTCGGGTTTTGATTAACAATGCGGGTTTGGCTGCAGGTTTGGCAGGCATTCAGGATGGAGATGTTTCAGATTGGGATCAGATGATCGACACCAATGTTAAAGGTTTACTCTACACCACCGAAGCTATTTTACCGTATTTGAAACAATGCGATGGAGCACAAATTATTAACATGGGTTCAATTGCCGGCCGTGAGGTTTATGCTAACGGGAATGTGTATTGCGCCACCAAGCATGCGGTTGATGCGCTCACCCGAAGTATGCGAATTGATTTACTTCCACTGGGAATAAGAGTGAGTTCAGTAAGTCCGGGAATGGTAGAAACGGAGTTCTCCTTGGTGCGTTTCAAAGGCGATGCAGAACGTGCTGCCATGGTTTACGAAGGCATCAAGCCTTTAAAACCTGAGGATGTTGCCAATGCTGTAGCATATATCGTAAATGCACCGCGTCATGTTACCGTTGCCGACATGGTGTTGTTTCCCTCGGCTCAGGCCTCTTCACGCGATGTGTTGCGTTTGCCGTTGACCTAATCCGCCACCTTGCTCAGAAATCCGCTTATTCATTAAGGCAAATCATAAAGGCGGCGCCAAACTTAGCAAAATCATGGCAGGATAGCCCGCGGGAAGCTGAGGAGCTTCTTTGGGACTTTCCAAAAACTGATATTTTTTCGAAGCCTTATAATGATGATCGGAATGCCTTGGAAGCTCAAATAAAATCAAGCGCCCTAAAGGATAATCGGCATTCCAAGAATGAACATGCTGCACACGCTCATACGTTCCCGACTCCTTCATTCTGCGCCTTAACCCATAGTGCTCTACATAATTGATGGTTTCCAAAAGCAAAATTCCGGTTAAGGAAGCCATAAGATAAAGCAACATAGCGAAAAGGCCGAATACCGAACCAATAGAGGCAATCAGTATAATTTGCGCTATACCCATCCAAAGCATTTCATTTTGAAGCGAAAAAAATGAAGCATCAGTTTTTCTGAGTAACTCCATTTGAATATTCCATGCAGAGCGATAGCTCCCCCAAACAGAACGTACCCAAAATCGGTAAACACTTTCGCCCTTTCGTGCAGTTGCAGGATCCAGCGGTGTTGCCACGTAGCGATGGTGCCCGTGGTTGTGTTCCACAAAAAAATGTCCGTATTGAGTCGAAATCAGCAGCAGCTTAGCCATCCATTGCTCTGCTTTACCCGAGCGGTGCCCCAGTTCGTGCGCGATGTTAATTCCAATAGCACCAAAAACTACCCCAACGCTCAGCGTCATGCCTGTAAGTTGAAGCGTTGTAAACTGGCCCTGCTTGATTTGCCAAACAAAAAGAGCGAGCACACTCCATTGAAAAGGAAGACTCAAGTAAAGAATGAAGTCATACAATGTAAAACTCTTGGAATTGCTTTCAGGTTCCATGCCGGAAGCATCAGGCTTTATAAACAATTCTGCAAGAGGGATAAAAACAAAAGCATAGGCAACAATGGCAAAGGCAAAATATTCTGGTTTGAAGATGGCTGCAAACGTTAGCAGCGGAATGGAATAGCCTAACAAATACTTAAAATCTTTAATCATATTGATTTTGACTCTAAATGCTCTCCAACAAATTTAAAAAATTAGCGGGTAAATTTTAGATGTTCCCTGCTATCTTTGTTTTTTATCGGTAAAGTATGTTGCGATTTGTTTGCTTGCTGGGGTTGTTATCTTCGGCTTTTATCATGTTTATGTCGGGTTCGACTTTTTTACCCAGCCCGAGTAACGGTAAAACAAAGGTATTGCTCCATAAGGAGCACGAAAGCGAGTGGGAAGAGTTTAAAGAGCGCGAAGAGTGGATTAATCGTATGCATAGGGCTGCGCCTGGTTTTGATTGGCGCGAAGCAGATCGGCTGTTTCGCCTAAAGCGCTACAATGAGAATGCAAAAGGCAAAGCCAAAAGCCGAAACAACGAGCCAGTTCTCATTGCTGATGGTATCCTCGAAGGACGCTGGGTTGAAAAAGGAAGTCGTAACAATGCCGGACGCACTCGGATGGCTGATTATGATACGGTGGATCATAAAATATATCTCATATCTGATGGAGGCAATGTGTGGAAAGGAAATCTTGACGGCTCGCAATGGGTCAATCTCAACGACCGTTTTCAGATTACAAACGGTTCGTTTATAAGACTTATAAGAATTGGTTCGCTCAAACGAATTTTTGTGGGGAGATGGGGCAAAAGCGGGTTTTACAGCGATGATGATGGGGTTACCTGGAACGAGACAACTGGCTTTGAGAATCTCACCACCTATCAGCATTCTATTGAACGCTTTGTTGTTGCCGATGATAGCATATCCACCATTTATGCGCTTGCTTCGGCGCCACGGTTAAGCGGAACTCAAAATGCGCTTTGGATTTATCGCTCACTCAATCAAGGCGCTAGCTTTGAGCGTTTTTTGGAAATTCCGCAATCCACCGGGGTTTCTAGAGGCAATGCCGATATCTGGATGCCCCGTTATGGATATTCAGACCCGATAGTAGTGGTAAACAATGACAGTTATCGTTTAAATGCTGCCGATAGCACATGGACCACGCTAGGGCAGCTCGACGTGAATGCGTCGGGGTATTGTATGCTTGCCGGGCAGCGCGAAGAAAATGGCAATGTGCGCTTGTATTGCTACCTCGACAAAAAAATTTACCGTTCAACAGATGGCGGCCAAACCTGGGAGTTTAGGCTTAATCTTAATAAAGATCCCTTTTTCAAAACTAGCTTTTCAGCGTCTGTTACTCAAAACGATGTTATCTACTTTGGCGATGTAGAATGCTACCGATCGCTGGATGGAGGATATGACTGGACAAAAATTTCTGATTGGCCCGAATATTATGGTAGCACCTATAACAGGCTGCATGCCGATATTCCTTCGGTGAATTGCCTTTTGGATGAAGACGGCAATGAGTTTCAATTGATCAATACCGACGGAGGCATTTATTACTCCGAAAGCAATCTTCAAGTGGTGGATAATCTTTCGTTAGAAGGCTTGAATATAAGTCAGTATTATGGGCAATATACCGCCCGATACGATACCAATATGTTATTCGTGGGTTCGCAAGATCAGGGATATCAGGTTTCTACTACCGATAATGGCGGAATATTAGAAATGGAGCAGGTAATTAGTGGCGATTACGGACATTTGGTGAGTTCAAACGATGGCGGAAGTTTATGGATGGCGTATCCGGGCTTTGCGGTTTTTTACCCAATTGCCTCAGAAACTTCGCAAAGCTATTCCTGGGATTTTAACGGCGCCAATGCGTTATGGATTCCCCCTTTAATGCCCGATCCCGACGACCCTAATGTTTGTTTTGTATCCATGGGGGCTCAAATTAAACGCTTGGTGTTTAATGGCGCTGAGTTGGTGGCCGAAGATTGGCCAGGTTTTTTTTCGGGCGGAGTTTCTGCAATGGCAGTTTCTCCGTTGGATCACAATCGCTGGTATGTTTTAACGGAGTCGGGGCGTTTTTTCAGTTCTCTTGATCGTGGCCTTACTTGGACGAGCATCATAATTAGTAATGGCCCGGGCGCCAATTATTTGTATGGAGCCACCATTTGGCCGTCAACGATTAATAAAGATGTGGTGTATGTTGGAGGGAGTGGATATTCTAACCCACCTGTTTTTAAAACAGAAGATAATGGCGCCAGTTTTACCTCCATGAGCGATGGCTTACCCAATACCATGGTTTTTAGACTGGCGGGCTGCCCCAACGACGAATTCTTATTTGCTGCTACCGAACTTGGCCCTTATGTTTATGTGCCATCAAGTTCGACTTGGTACTATTTGGGAGGCGATTCAGCCCCTGACCAATCGTATTGGTGGGTTGAATACATCAGCGAAATGAAAACGGCACGCTTCTCCACATACGGACGGGGAGTTTGGGATTTTAAAATTACCAGTCCGTTAAGCGTTCCATCCTTAAAACAGGAAACTCTGCTGGTTTATCCCAACCCAGCAAAGGAATTTATCATGATAAAAGGTCTTACTTCGGGCGAAGGTGCAAAAGTTAAAGTATACGGTATGGATGGGAAAGTCCATATCACCGAATTTATAAATGCAGGTGAGCCTCTATTCTTTGATTATCGCCTATCAAAGGGAATGTACCTGATTTCCATAGAACGAAAAGGTAAAGCTGCGCATGTTCAGCGGCTCTTTATACGCTAATAACTTTAAAAATCAATCACGAGCGCAATTCAGCTCAAGCGTATCGGGAAGGTTGGCGCGGTAATTAAGTTCCTGTGCATCCAATGTTGCCTTTTTGCCGCAGGTTTCGGGATATTCATCCACTACGTTTCCCGAATTTATGGATGATGTGTTACAGCTCATGCATTTTCTGCAGGAAGGGAAAGTAAAAATAACAGGCAATACAGCAAGTACTATAAACCGTTTCATACGTGAGCGAATTTATATTAATGTAAAGTTTTTCAGCAATTTAAATTTGTTTGGCAAATTTGCCTACTTTTGCAAAAAAAATCACAAACTATGAAAAAATTCTTAGCCCTTGCTGCAGTTGTTGTAGCACTTGCTTCATGCAAAAAAGATTACACTTGCGAGTGCACAGCTACCATTTTAGGTGTAACTGACACAGAAACTTTAACTATTGAAGACGCAACAAAAGCTGAAGCAGAAGATTCTTGCAATACTGCAAACGCTGCTTACCAACTTTTTGGTGGTTCTTGCGAATTGCAATAATTTAAACCTATAGTACAATCAAGCCGGCCTATGCCGGCTTTTTTTATGAAATTACTCTACCCCTTCCGAAGTATTGCGCTGATAATATTACCCGTGTTATCGGTCTATTTCGGCATTCGCAACATTGATTTTTTTGATTATTTGCTTACCGATATTGGCTTGGCATCTTGGACATTTGCTCCTTATTTAAGTAGGATTGCCTTAGGTGTAATGCCGGCATCCATAGTGCTCTCTTATGCTTTCCCTAAATACAGTGTAAAATTATTTAGGCTGTACGCCATTATTGCTGCATTTGTAGGAGGAATATCGTTGTATGCCGCCTTAAATTTTAATATCGACCGTTGTTATTTTTGCTTTTTCGAAAAATTCCGACTTTCTCCCTATCAATCATGGATATGGATTTTGCTAGCTTTTGTGGCTTTTCTTTTTCCTCACGAAAACAAATCGCTTAAAGGGGCTAAAATTTGGGGGAGTCTATTGGCATTAATATTTATTGCCGTTCCCTTCGTACTTAATTATCCGCCATCATGGGCCATTTACGGTGAAGTTGGAGCGAAAGAGGTGGACATAAATGTGCCATTGGAACAAATTTTATCAAAAAACACGGTTTATAGTCGATTAGTGGATAAAGATAAACTTAGCAAAGGCGAATCGCTTGTCTGTTTTGCCAGTTTAACCTGCCCCTTCTGCACCAGAGCGGCAAATAAACTACATATTCTGCGTAAAAGAAACCCCGATGCCAATTGTCTCTTGGTGCTCACCGGTCATCCCAATCAGTTGGAACGTTTTAGCAAGCGCACCCAGAGCGATAACGTGCCCTGCATCGTGCTCAACGATTCGTTATTTGCCTCGATAACCGAAGGCAAAGCGCCTCGAATTTTTAAGGTAAAAAATGGAAAAGCCATTCGCGAATTTGAATATTGGGCAATGGACGATCATTCGCTTAAATAGTTTGCCGCCTCCCTTTTGGAAGGATATATTTTCTATTTTAGAACACCAAAGAAAGATTTATGGAGCTCAGTCGAATTATTGATATTCTGCCGTATATAAAAAGTAAGTACAACAGATCCGATGTTTTAAATGCCAAAATTGAGGGTAAATATACACCACAGTCAATAGATGAAGTTATACAATCTGCCGATGCCATCAGTTTTGGACTATTGCAACTTGGAATTGGCAGGGATGATAAAGTAGCGATTATCTCCGCAAATCGCCCTGAGTGGGTTTTGGCAGATTTTGGAATTGCACAGTTAGGAGCGGTGAGTGTACCGATTTATCCAACTATGAGCGATGCCGACACAGAATTTATCTTAAACGATGCCGGTGTAAAAGTGATTTTTGTTGCCGATCGCGAACTTTTTGACAAAATTAAACCCATTGCAGACCGGGTATCCTCGGTACAGGCTGTCTATTCATTTGATAAATTGGAAGCATGCTCTTCGCTCAATGAATTAATGAAGCAGGGCAGCAACAATTCTAAAACCAATACTTTAAATGAATTAAAATTAGCGGTTAAAGGCGATGATTTACTTACCTTGATTTATACATCCGGCACCACAGGAACTCCAAAAGGCGTAATGCTTTCGCACAGCAATCTTATTTCAAATGTTACCGGAGCTCAGGAAGTATGTCCGGTAAATAATACGCATAAAGTATTGAGCTTTCTGCCTCTGAGTCACATTTTTGAGCGGATGTTGACCTACCTGTATCTTTACGTGGGTGCAGGAATTTATTATGCCGAAAGTTTAGATACCATTGGCGAAAACCTAAAAGAAGTAAAGCCATTTGCCTTCTCAACGGTACCACGCCTGCTTGAAAAAGTGTACGATAAAATTGTTGCTAAAGGTGAAGAGTTAACGGGAATAAAACGTAAACTATTTTTCTGGGCACTCGATTTGGGACATCGGTATGAGCTCGACGGCAAGAACGGTTGGTGGTACGAACAGCAGCTCAAACTGGCCAACAAACTAATTTTCAGCAAATGGCGCGAAGCTCTTGGCGGTAATGTTGGCGTTATAGTTTCTGGCGCTGCAGCGTTGCAAGCACGCCTTGCTCGGGTATTTACTGCGGCCCAGATTAATGTTTTAGAAGGATATGGCCTTACCGAAACTTCGCCTGTAATAACGGTTAATCGTTTAGAAAAAGGCAAACGAGGATTTGGATCCGTGGGCGTAACCATTCGAGATGTTGACGTTAAAATTGCCGATGACGGTGAGATATTATGCAAAGGTCCGAATGTAATGAAAGGCTATTACAAGCGGCAGGACGCCACCGATGAGGTAATGAAAGACGGCTGGTTCCATACAGGTGATATTGGAAAATTTGAACATGGTTTGTTGTACATCACAGATCGAAAAAAGGAGATGTTTAAGACCTCGGGGGGGAAATACATTGCGCCGCAACCCATGGAAAATAAGTTTAAAGAGTCAACACTTATTGAGCAGATTATGGTGATAGGCGAAAACCGGAAGCACCCTGCCGCGCTCATTGTTCCAGCATTTCCTGCACTGATTCAGAAATTACAGGCCGAAAATATTACCGAAACCAATCCCGCTCAATTGGTAAAAAATGAACGTGTTGTAGCACTTATTCAGGCAGAAGTTGATCGAATGAATTTAAGTTTCGGCAGCTATGAAGGCATTAAGAAATTTGCGCTCTTATCACAAGAGTGGTCGGTAGCTGGCGGCGAAATGACGCCGAAGTTATCTTTAAAACGCAGGGTTATTCTGGAAAAATATGCTCAGCAAATCGAAGGCATTTACGCTGAATAGGATCAGAAAACAAAAATCCTGCTCTCACCACAACTGAAAAGGGTTTGGGGTATTCATTCCTAAGCTCGGAATATATTTTCCGAGCGCTCGCTATTTAACGCGCTTCAGATTAATATCGCGGGTGGGTGCGATAACCAGCGGAACCTTCTCAACATGCACCGAGCTGGTATCTAAACCAAATGCTTTGCCTTCAGATAGACTGATGCTCTTCAACATGAAGTAAATATCAAGCACAATCTTTTCGTAGAACGGCAAATCATTTTCGTTGGAAAGGAATTTCTCCAGCACAATAAAGCGGAAATCACCGATTACCTGATTCTTGTTGAGTGATTCGTAACGTGAAACAATATCCACTTCGTGATCTTTTACCAAATCCTGCACTACTTTTCGAAACATTAGATTAATGCGAGGAGCGACACGGAAACCTAAAAGAAAGTCT
>JBKCHQ010000168.1:0-4383 GCA_046302715.1 Bacteroidia bacterium
ACGGCCACTTTACGGATTGGTCGGTTCATTGTGGTTGTATAATTTTTTCGCTTTCGGTGATGGCGTTTATTTTGCGCATCACTTCGAAGAAAACGTTGAGTTGGTCGGAAGGTATAATGGAACGTACCCTTTCGTTGAAAATGAGTACGGCTTGTTTCGCTGTTTCGCGTTTTTCTTTGCCGCTTTCGGTAAGGAAGATACGCACCGATCGTTTATCCGTAGCATCGGGCCTGCGTTCGATGAGGCCCGCCTCTTCCAGATTTTTGAGCATACGTGTAATGCTGCGGCTCTCAAGCCCAATGAGCGGAGCTATTTTGGTGGATGGCGTACCGTGTTCGAGATCAATGTTGAGCAACACAAAACCCACCGACATGTTAGAGTCGTAATTGGCCGCCACGCTATTGTACATGCGGTGTATGGCATGCCAGGAGGTTTTGATATTGAAGCAAACGGTTTCGTCGGGTCTCACGGGGTAAACCTACGAAATTTTAGTATGCAAGCATAATAAATCAAGTTAACGTGTTAATTTTAAATTGGAAAAAATGAGGCTGAGCGAGGAAAGGTCGATGATTATTTGCGGCAGCAAGCCTCCAAAGCGGCATTATGTGGTGAGCGTGGAGCGTTATTAGTAAGATAAGGGGGAAGCGTCGCCATTACAAAGGGAGAAAGGTCGGATGAAAGTCCGGCCGTTTATTCCAATAGGCTTCATACCCATGGAAGGGCCTACAGACAATTTCATCTTTAGTAACATGCAACTGCTTTTTGAATACAATACCTGATGCCACGATACGCATCGATTCAAATTTCACCCATCGAAGAACGCAAAATTGAGCCATTGGTTATTGTTCTAACTAAGGACTCGGAGAATGATGCTGGCAAATTAACCCATCCTATTTGATTTTCAGTGGATGGTGTTAACTTGCATCATATTTTATACTGCTTTTTATGAAACTCGCATTAACCTCAATTTTCTTTATTGCAGCCATTACACTACAAGCCCAAACCGTAACCATTGGAACCCAAGTATGGATGACCAAGAATTTAGATGTTACAATATTTAGAAACGGGGACCCCATATCCCAAGCGAAAACTAATGAAGAATGGGAAAAAGCATGGAAAAACGAACAGCCTGCCTGGTGTTATTATGATAATGACCCAAAGAATGGTGAGAAATATGGTAAGTTGTACAATTGGTATGCGGTAAACGACCCAAGAGGTCTCGCTCCTGTTGGGTATCATATCCCTTCCGATGCCGAATGGGGTAAACTTGTGGATTATCTAGGGGGAGAAGAAAAAGCTGGAGCCAAAATGAAGTCAAAAACCGGTTGGAATGAGGATGGCAATGGTACCAATAGTAGCGGTTTCTCAGGTCTTCCGGGCGGGTACCGTGGCTACAATGGGGCATTCCTCAACGTTGGCTTGTACGGTAACTGGTGGAGTTCTTCCGAGGTCATTACAAAGTTTGCGCGGTACCGCAGCCTGATTTACGGCAATGGCCCTGTTTACAGGCTCGACGGCAATAAGGGAGGAGGGTTTTCTGTTCGTTGCCTCAGGGATTAACCGCATTAATTTATTTGATTATTTGACAATTTGGGGGTTTGGGGCGCAGCCCCAACGAATTTTGCTGGGGGGTATAATGAGGAAACTCCATACTTACTAAGCTATACGCGCTGCCTCATACAAACTACTTCATACTAACGTTTTGCGTGCAGGCGTAGCCCTGTTTTGTCCCGCATGGGCAGGGCTATGGTGCTTGCACGCAGTTATGCAGCGTTGCGAGCACATTGCTTGATAGCATTCAGTTCTGCCTTCTTTTCGTTTTTCTCCTGTTCAATGTCGAAGTCGTCCTGAAGCCCAAGCCAAAACTTTGCTGAATTTCCAAAATATTTAGAAAGTCTAAGTGCGGTGTCTGCGGTGATGCGTCTGTTTCCTTTTATAATAGAAGAAATGCGTGTCTGCGGTATTCCAATGTCTTTGGAAAGTTTGTAGGCACTGATTTCTAAAGGCAATAAAAATTCTTCTTGAAGAATTTCTCCGGGATGAATATTTTTTAATTTTTTCATGTTCTCTCGTTTTAGTGATAATCAATAATTGCTACTTGTTTGGCATTTCCATTGTTCCATTTAAAAATGATTCGCCATTGGTTATTAATTCTGATCGAGTAAAAGTCTTTTAAATTTCCTTTTAATTTCTCGAGTCGGTTCGATGGCGGAATTTGTAAATCATTCAAATCTTGAGAGTTGTTTAACATTCTCAACTTTCTACGTCCTATTTCTTGAATTTCCGTCGGCAAGCCCTTAACTCGTTCACCTTCCCATATTCTCTTTGTGTCTTTATCTCCAAATGAAGTTAACATGCTGACGTTTTACGTTGCTTACGTCAAAGGTAAGTAGTTTGTCGAAATGAACCAAGTTTGTTTAAGAACTTATTTTTTCGGGTGTCGCACCGAGTAATACTGCATAAATACTCCATACTAACTGCGCTATACTAATTCTCGGGCGTCTATCAAACTTCGGGCTTCAGCACGGAGAGGGTATGCGAATGGGTGGAAATGCAGTTTGTCAACATCACAGTGGAGGGATCAATCATCCGCAGAGTGGGGGCAGCCCAATTCCGCAAAAGCCTCGGGCGATGCCCGGTCTTTTAACATTTAAGAACTCGATTTTCAGCAAGCTGGAGGGATGATTGATCCGCAGAGTGGGGGCAGCCCAATTCCGCAAAAGCCCCGGGCGATGTCCGGACTTTTAACATTTAAGAACTCGATTTTCAGCAAGCTTCAGGGATGATTGATCCGCAGCGTGGGGGCAGCCCAATTCCGCAAAAGCCTCGGGCGATGCCCGGACTTTTAACATTTAAGAACTCGATTTTCAGCAAGCTGAATCTAGTTCTTAAATGTTAAAAGCCATCTTTACAAGATGGCTTTTTGCGTTTTTGTGACCCCGGAGGGATTCGAACCCCCAACCAACAGAACCGGAATCTGCCATTCTATCCAGTTGAACTACGGAGTCGTTGAAACGGGCGCAAATGTAGAAAAAAGCCCGTTGAATTGTAGCTTAACCCAGCGAAATTAATTTGTCGGCAGCCCTCTGGCCCAACCATTCCAATGCCGTGCCACTGAGCAAACGCTCCTTGTCGGCCAAATTTAAATCCATCGAGTGTATGAGCGTGCCCGGCACGTTCTCGCCCAGCGGAAAAGGATAGTCAGAGCCTAATGCCACGCGTTGCACGCCCGCAAAATCAATCAAATACTTAAAGGCCTGGGCATCGTGCACCAGCGAATCAAAATACAACCTGTTTAGGTAATTTTCGGGCGAAACGGCATTGTCCACCGCCACCAGGTCGGGCCGGCAATCAAAGCCATGCTTCAATCTGCCCAAGGTAAACGGGAACGAGCCGCCACCGTGCGCAAAGGCAATTCTTAGTTGCGGCAAACGTTCTAAAACCCCGCCAAAAATAAGCGATGCTATGGCACGTGCCGTTTCACCGGGCATGCCTACCAGCCAGGGCAGCCAGTATTTTTTCATATCGTTTTCGCCCATCATCTCCCAGGGATGCACAAATACTGCCGCTCCCAATTCTTGTGCTGCCTCAAAAATCTCGAAAAATTCAGGCTCGTTCAAGTTCTTCTGGTTCACATTAGAGCCTATCTGCACGCCTGCCATACCCAAATCCTTCACACAACGCTCGAGCTCTTTTATGGCCAGTTTGGGCGCCTGCATGGGGATGGTGCCCAATCCCACAAATCGCTGCGGGTAACGCTGCACAATGTCGGCAATATGGTCGTTCAAAAATTCCGAAACGGCCAAGGCATCATCGGGCTGTGCCCAATACGAAAACATCACCGGTACGGTACTCAATACTTGAACATGCACACCATGGATATCGCATTCGCTTATGCGGCGCTCTGCCGACCAGCAATTGTCTTCCACCTCTCTAAAGAAATGTCCATCGCGCACCATGCGAGCACAGCAGGGTTTATGATGCTCAAGCTGTATAAAACCTCCGTAGCCAAATTTTCCCTTAAAATCGGGGATGTGTTCGGGCAAAATATGGGTATGGATGTCGATGGTGAGCATAGCGGCTTTGGTGGGTCAAATGTAGTAATTTGCCATAAGTTCAATTTTAAAATTAAGGGATGTCCAAAGAATGTTAAATTAAGGTTAAGTAATTCGTACTTTTACACGTCTATAAATCCTTGTCTCGATAATGTCTGCTTCTATAAAATATATTCTTTTTTTGATGCTATCTTTTTTACTTGCCGATGCGTTGCTGGGGCAAATTAAAATTAACGAAGGCAGCAACCAGAACAATCAAATCCTTAGCGACGAAGACGGCGAGCATAAAGATTGGATAGAACTGTATAATAGTGGCACCTCGGCGGTG
>JBKCHQ010000169.1:0-3282 GCA_046302715.1 Bacteroidia bacterium
AAAAGCGTACCATGTGTGTTCGCGGACATAAGTCATTAGAAACACGTTAAATGATGCGCCCAAAGGAGCAACTATATAAATGAGTGGGGTTTTGTATGGACGTTCTAAATGCGGCTGCTTAACCCTTAAAATGAGCACCGCTATGCAAACCATTGCAAAAGCGAGAAGGGTTCCCATAGAGCACATCTCTGAAACATTATTTATGGGGGTTAGGGCGGCAACTATAGAAATAATAAAGCCAACCAAAATCGTAGATTTATAAGGCGTTTTAAATCGTGAATGAAGCGTGCCGAAAATGTTGTGAGGCAATAAGCCATCTTTAGACATTCCAAGAAAAATTCTGGTTTGTCCCAGCATCATAACAAGCATAACCGACATTAGTCCCGCAGTAGCTGCGATTGTGATTAGATAAACAGCCCAAGTAATACCTGCCCCGTCAAAGGCCGAGGCCACAGGCGCTTTTAAATCGAGTTCGGTGTAAGGAACCATGCCTGTTAAAACCAGCGAAACAGCTATATACAATAAAGTGCAAATTATTAGAGATGCTATTATCGCAAACGGAACATCCTTCTTTGGATTAATGGCTTCGCCCGCCTGCGTTGATACAGCATCAAAACCGATGTATGCAAAAAAGACAATGGTAGCTGCTGTTAATACCCCACCAACACCAAAATTAAAGTCGCCTGTTGGATTGCCAAGTTTATCTAAAACGGGAACTTCTGTCGGAATGAATGGTGTCCAGTTTGCTGTATCAACAAAAAATGCACCTGCAATAATCACAAATAAAACAACCGCAACTTTGAGCACTACAATAACATTATTCGTGCTGGCGGCCTCTTTAATACCCTTTATCAAAATAGCTGTAATAACCCACGTAATGAGGAATGCTAAGAGATTAAACGCAGGACCACCATGGGTAACCGGGTCATTTGTGAGGTAATCAGGTATATGTAACCCGAACAAATGCAATAGTTTATTGAAATAACCACTCCATGCGACAGCAACTGTGGTTGCGCCCATCATGTATTCTAAAATTAAATTCCAGCCTATAAACCAAGCAAACAGCTCGCCTACAGTGCCATAAGCATAGGCATACGCAGAACCTTCAACCGGCAATACCGAGGCAAACTCGGCATAGCAAAGCGAGGCAAACAAACACCCAACTCCTGCAATAATGAATGAAAGAGCCAAAGCCGGGCCTGCATGATCGTGTGCGGCAATACCAGTTAAGGTAAAAATTCCTCCACCAATAATAGCTCCGATACCCAGCGAAACTAGTCCCCAACGGGTTAAAACACGCTTTAACTCACTTTTATTTAAATCGGCTTCGTAAGCAGAAATAGGCTTTTTACGCCAGATGGATTGATTTGCAGCCATAAAATGGATAGATTTAGAGGAGGCAATTTATAAAATGCTCCATAACTTACCTCAAAGGCTACGCTATTTTCTTCACATTATTTGCTGAATAACTCCGTCTGCACCCGTATCGACTCTTCGTGCAGCAATTCATACAGCCTTTTTACAAAGGTTGTATCCAGCCCACCGTTGGCGCCGTTCTCCATTTGGCGCAGTAAAATTTGCTCCCAACGTTTTATTTGCAAAATTTGTACATGATGCACTTTTTTATGCTGGCCAATCTGCTCAATAAGGCGCTTACGCAATATTAAACCCTGCATAATCATATCGTCGGCAGCATCTACACGCGCTCTTAAGGCATTTAATTCGGCATCGAAATCAGAATTTTTAACTGTTGCACTTCTAAAAACCAAGCCCTTAAATAAGCCATATACATCGTTGGGCTTTATCTGTTGTTTCGCATCGCTTAAGGCCGCTTCGGGTTGAGGATGCGTCTCTATCATCAAACCCTTGTAATCCATATCCAACGCCTTTTGTGCCACTTCGAAAAGATACTTGCGATCACCACTGATATGACTAATGTCGCATATCATGGGTATTTCGGGCATGCGCGACATAAAATCAATCACCAACTCCCAACGGGGCGAATACCGATATGCTTCTGTTTCGAACGTTTGAAATCCTCTGTGAATGGCCAACACATGGTCTATACCCGCCGTTTTAAAGCGCTCTATGGCGCCCATCCACAAACCTAAATCGGGGTTAATCGGATTCTTCACAAACACCCTAACTTCAGTGTTTTGCAACGAATGGGCAAGCTCCTGCACCAAAAAGGGATTTACCGTGGTACGTGCCCCAATCCAAACATGCTTAAAGCCACGCTTTAAAACGGCTTCAACATGTTGCGGTGTGGCAACTTCTGTGCAGGGTTCCAATGCATACCGTTCGCGTACTTCGACCATCCAATCGAGCGCTGGTTCGCCCGCCCCTTCAAAAGTACCGGGCCGTGTGCGAGGCTTCCATACCCCCGCCCTGAAAATGGCTTGCGGAAAATTTTTCGCTATTTGATGCCCTGTATCCAGCACCTGCTCTTTAGATTCGGCACTGCAGGGCCCAAAAATCTGTATCAGTGAAGATGGAACTTTGATTCCATCCGTTAATTCTGCCAAAGGTTTGCTGTCCATCCCAATCAAATCAACAATACGCTTGCATTGTTGTTCACTACCAGCCCAAAATCCAGGCAAACATCAAGGGTGCCACAATGGTAGCATCCGACTCTACAATAAACTTAGGCGTGTGTTTATCAAGTTTTCCCCAGGTTATTTTCTCATTAGGTACGGCGCCCGAATATGAACCATAACTGGTGGTGGAGTCTGAAATCTGACAGAAATAAGCCCAAAACGGTACATCATGCCATTCTAAATCCTGATACATCATGGGTACTACACAAATCGGAAAATCGCCTGCAATGCCTCCGCCAATCTGGAAGAAACCAACTCCTTGCCCGCCCGAATTGTTGCGGTACCAATCGCTCAACCAAACCATGTATTCGATGCCCGATTTCATCGTCGAAGCTTTTAGTTCGCCTTTGATGCAATACGAAGCAAAAATATTTCCCATGGTCGAATCTTCCCAACCGGGAACTACAATAGGAATGTTGCGTTCGGCGGCAGCAATCATCCAGGAATCTTTTGGATCAATCTCATAATACTGCTGCATCTCGCCCGATAAAAGCATTTTGTACATATATTCATGCGGAAAATAGCGTTCGCCAGAATCCTCGGCCTGTTTCCATTGCTTATATATATGCTTTTGTATGCGGCGAAAAGCTTCTTCCTCGGGAATACACGTATCTGTAACTCGGTTAAATCCATCTTCGAGCAAATCCCACTCATCTTGCGGACTTAAGTCGCGGTAATTGGGCAC
>JBKCHQ010000170.1:0-11962 GCA_046302715.1 Bacteroidia bacterium
AGGAAGCGTTAGCATTGAGCTGCACCAGTCGTTCAAACGAAAATCCATTGCCTTTTTCAGCGGTTTTGACAAAACTGGCCAATTTGGAATCCATCGAATACGTAACTGGCAAGCCTGAGCAATCGGTACCGCTGGTAGTACGCACCGATGAAGTATTTTTACCTATTGGCGAAAATGCCGATCCTGAAGCCGAACGCGAAAAAATTACCAAGGAACTTGAGTACACCCGCGGCTTCTTAAAATCGGTTGATGCCAAACTAAGCAACGAACGTTTTGTTTCGAACGCCAAACCAGAGGTGGTAGAAATGGAGCGCAAAAAGCAGCAGGATGCGCAGGCAAGAATACAAATGTTGGAAGGACAGTTGAAGTCCTAAGGTACTTGCAGTCATTACCCATTTCGCAAGTGCATGCCAATACGCTAGGCATGCGTACATCATTGCGTTTTGATTAAACTGTAATGGGCATGTAGGACATATCCTCCCCCCATTGTGGTATTTTCTGCCTTTAGCGAGCAATCTATGTTTGTGGAATAAATAATCCACACCATGAAAACACCCGCAACAAACAAGCAAACAGCTTTAGAATCAGGAAATTTTATCCGCAATGTATTTTTTCTTGTAGCATTATGCCTATTCAGCAGTTCATACCTTCAAAGTCAGATTGTGCCTTTTATTGGTGGCATGATTGAAGAAGCCGACCAGCATTTATGCCATTCGGGCGATCCTAATCCCATCGTGTTTTCGATTCCGGTGAGTCCTGCAGGTATCGTTACTTATCAATGGTATTATAAAAACGGAATTGTATCGGCACCCGAATTGGAATCGAGCGTAATCGGATGGACGGCAATCTCGGGAGCCACCGCTGCATCGTACGATCCGCCATCGGGGCTTACAGCTTCACGTACCTACGCGTGTCGGATTATTGCAACCGGTATCTATAGTCGTTGGGCAAGTAACGTACGTTATGTTACCGTGTTGATGGCATTAAACAGCGGAACAATTGCTGCGGGCGATCAATCATTCAGTCTCTCGGGAAATCCCAATCCGATAACTCTCTCCGCAGCTCCATTTGGTTCATCGGGCGATTTTCAGTACCGCTGGTACGCCTACCAAGGCATTACATCTGCTCCTACAGGTTCAAACATTCCTTCGGGTTGGACAGAGGTTGCGGGTGCCACAAGCGCATCGTACGATCCTCCTGTACAATGCAAGTCTATTACCTATGCCTTGCGTGTTGACCCGGTTGGCTCGCCCGATTGTTCGCCAAAATGGGCCACAGGCCAGCGCAGAATTACCGTTAACTTTAGTCCGGGAACCCTTGCTTCTGGCAACCAGAACATAAACGAATGTGGCGATCCCAACAATATTGCCTTTGCATTTGCGGCAACTTCGGGCGCTACGTTTCAGTGGTATTATCGCGACGGAATAATTGCTGCACCATCCACCAATGCAGCTACAACCGGTTGGACAGTTATTGCCGGAGCAACTACAAATGCATACAACCCACCGGCCGGACTTAGCAGCAGCCGCACTTACGGATGTCGCGTTTCGAATTGCGGAGGAAGTTACTGGGCAACGGGTGTTCGTCAGGTAACCGTATTTCCTGCGAACATAATTATAGGAGATACCGAAGTTTTGTTCAGTTTCAGCGGCGATCCACAGCCAATAACTGCACCTTCGGGTTTATTTTCTTATCAATGGTATGTATATTCAGGATTAACAACTGCACCATCTGCCTATGCGGGCGTACCATCGGGTTGGACTGCCGTTGCAGGCGCCAACAGCAATTTATTTAATCCTCCAGTTACCTCAAGCAGCAGAACCTACGCCTTGCGCGTGGGCATTCAGTCTGGATGCAGTTATAAATGGGCAAGTGGGACTTATCGTATAGTGATAGCCAACTTCAATACCGGAACCTTGGCAGGAAGCATTAACACAGAGATTTGCTTTGGCCAGGATCCTGCTCCATTTACATTTTCGAGCGCGCCAACATCTACCGCTACAGTAAAATGGTACCGTACGAACAGTGTTAAGTTACCAACATCCGGCATAACTTCGTCAGACACGCTTGTGGCTACAGGCCTGAGTTACGACGCCCCGACATTTGGTGAAAGCGACAATTTGCTAACTGCTAATGTGTTTGAAAATAGCAATCCGGGCTACCTTAAAAAATACTACGCACGGATTACCAATGGCAGTACTTCGTATTGGCTCGAAGCGCGAAACATTGCCATGCGAATCCCTTTCAGCACCGGCCTAATGCCTCATAACGACCTTCTAATAACCGATGAATATGGGAATTTGATTATGTATCCACACGATGTTTGTTATCCGAACGGCCCCGATACTGTGATTAGTTATCATCAACCACTCGGTGGTTCCACTTCATTTGTATTGTTTCAATGGTATGTTTCTAGTCATCCGAATGCCGGCAACGGACCATCCTGTGATACCTTGGCCGGGATGCACTGGGTGCCAATTGGGGCTCCAGTAACACGTATTACCGATATTGAAAGCAACAGCCCCCAGTTCATGACAATGCCAACGCAATTGCCGCAACTAACAGGCGCATTGGTTCAATCTACTCAAGGTGCCCATCATTTGCTTACCTACAAATTGCACGTTACGCCCATTAAGTCGTTGGAAACGTTGGAGCCTGTTTGTGTTGGAAGCTATGTATTGGGTAGTTTTAACTATTGTGGTAGTTATGCCATCGCAGGTCCAGGTAGTTTTATGTCAAATCAGCAACAAGTACGTGTATGGCAATGTGGAACAACCGCCCGCTTCGCCGAAAATACAGAAGACAAATCAATTCAAACATCGAAACCGGACTATTTGAGTGAGGCATTTCCAAATCCTGCAAATGATGTTTTGAATATTGCTTACTCATTGCCATCGGGAACTTCAAAAGCTCGCATTGCCTTGTATTCGAATAGCGGACAATTGATTGAGTCGTTTGGGATACAGTCTAACGCTATATCTAATTCGGCACCGTTTAACGTAAGTAACCTTCCGTCAGGGTTATACACAGCTAGTCTGGAAGTTGATGGAATGGTAATTGGTAATCGGCGAATTTCGATTACACATTAAATAAAGCAATTAATGGTGCGGATAAGCCATCTGGTATTTAGGTATCGGATGGCTTTTTAGTTTTTTGAGGTTATTATTATGCATATAACGTAAAACTCGAATGTTGTAGCTGGCGCCTAAATTAATTTCACCGCAACCTTTTATACGCCCACTAAATCTCTTCAGCAACAACCTCCTCAACACCCGGTACCATACGTTTGAGCAAATTTTCAATGCCCGATTTAAGGGTAACCCTTGACGATGGACAGCCCGAACAGCTTCCTTGTAACGCAACAGTTACAATCCCAGACTCAAATGATCGAAAGGTTATTGCGCCTCCGTCTTGTTCTACAGCCGGACGAATATATTCTTCAAGAATTTGGATGATTTGTTCGTCGGCAGAGCCCGTTTCAATTTCTTTTTGCGGGCTTATTTCAGTTGCCGCTATTTCTGGATACACCTCAACTACCGGCAAATCTTTGGTTAAGTAATCCTGTAAAAACTCGCGGACGGCCGAAACAATTTGCGACCATTCTACTTGTGCAGTGCGGGTTATGGAAACAAAGTTATTGCTGAAAAATAGCGATTTTACATAGCCTCCCTTAAACAATTCAATAGCCAAAGGTGAACCTTTGCAATCTGCCGCGTTGAGGTATTCCACTTGTTTCATAGGTTCGATAATCATTCGATTGGCCACAAATTTCATCACATCAGGATTGGGTGTGGCTTCGGCGTACACAAGGGTTGGATTCATACCGTATTTATTTTGTGCAAATTTAGGAGCTGTTTTTATTCGAATAACTTTGTAGGATGCAAAGATTAGTTAAAGTCTTCATTGTATTGATAATTGTTTCTGTTTTTGCAGCAGTTTTCTTTTACTTTAAGGCAGCCGGTGCCAAAAACGTAAGGCTTGGTTATTATTATTGGAATTCAAAATTTGAGCTTGATACGCAAAAAAAGGCATTGCTTTCTCTATCAGAGGCACCCTTGTATCTGCATGTTTTTGATGTTGATGCCCCCGATGGAATACGCTTAATTCCTATAGCTGAATTAACAGATTTTTCCATGAAGGATAAGCGCCAAATTATACCTGTTATTTATCTTACGCAAAAAGGTTTGAATGCATTGCGTTACACCGATATAGATACGCTTTCGAAACACATGATACAAAAAGCCGAGCGTGTTACCAAGCTTGAGCGCCAAAATTGGTATGCGTTACAAATAGATTGCGATTGGACGGAAACCAATCAAAAGAAATATTTTGCTTTACTCAAGTCATTAAAAAAAGAGTTGGGTGGTCAATCATTAAGTGCTACCATTCGATTGCATCAGATTAAATTCCGCGAAAAAACCGGAGTGCCCCCCGTAGATAGAGGCATGCTTATGTTTTATAATGCTGGGAACATTGAGTTTCTAAATGCAGATAATAGTATTTATTCAACTGCGAATGTAAAGCCTTATATCGATAGAATTGAAACATATCCTCTGCAGTTGGATTATGCGCTTCCTGCTTTTTCTTGGGGATTGCTCTACAGGTTAGGGCGCATTGAAAAAATTCTAAGTACAAATCAATTGGCGTCTGTATTAAAATCTGGTCATGTTTCGAAAGTTTCGGCTCAGGTTTATTCCATAACGAAATCTGGTTTTTGGGAGGGCGCGTATTTCTTCAAAGGGGATCAAATCAAAATTGAAGAGATTGGCGCAAAGACTTGTTTAGATGCGGCACTTCAATTAGCAGCGCATGTAAAAAATAATAACTTTACAATTTGTTTATTTCAATTAGGCTCGCCTACACTCTCAAAATATAATGATACAGAAATTAATAAAATTCGCGCTGCTTTTAATTAGTCTAGTTTTTTGGCCCTTGACTTTCCCAACGGGTTTGGCCTGTTATGATTCGGGTAACTACGATTTAAGTTCCACCTCTGTTTTTATGCCCGAAATTTTAGAGGACAAAAGCTTCGATAATTACTTCTTAAGTATCAATGATTTTTACGCCAACTACGATGCATCGGGCGTCTATAATCATCGCCGAATGGCGGATACCTCCAGTTTAGCGCAACTTAATTTGAACGAATGGGTATCGTATTGGCCCGTTGACAATCCTTTGTTGCTCAATACTTTAGTTTACTCTTCAAGTACTAAAGATATTGATGGAATTTTAACCAAGCTAAAAGCGGTGCAAAAGGTTAACGGGTTGTATGCCCCCTTGTTTACCGATAATACTAAAATAGGAGCATTAGAGTATTTAAAGTTGGCGAAGCAAATTGAAGGTGCTGTGAGTATAAATGAAAATGATTCATGGGAAGGCGCTGAATTAAATATCCCCGAAATTAAGCGTTTGGCTGAGTTAGCCAAGGCACGCTACTTGAAAACACCGGATACGTTTTTGAAGATTCGCTACGGATATCAGTACATACGTTGTTGTTTTTTCGCAAACAACTTTTCGGGTGGGATACAGTTTTTTGACGCTAACTTTTTATTCACGCCCCAAGACGGACACATCTATTATCGTGCTTTGGGCTACAAGGCAGCATCGCTTTATAAATTGCGTCAATACGGCAAGGCAAATCTTATTTATGCTCGCATGTATGGGGCATACAATGCATTTAAAGATATCGTCATTCAAAGCTTTCATGTTCAAAACGAAGATGATTGGAGCCAAACGCTTTCTATGGCTGCAACAAATCGCGAAAAAGAACTTTTATGGCATCTTTTGGGAGTGTATGTCGACCCCATCAGAGGGATGCGCGAAATTGCCGCAATCAATCCTCAATCCGATTTGTTGCCGCTGCTCATGGTTCGGGCGGTTAATATTGCCGAGAATAATGTTTTTCTTCAAAATTCAAATTCGGGTTACGATGGCTACGATAGCGAATATGTTGATGATGAAAAAACGGGTAAAGATCCAGGCAACTCATGGAAAAGCGTGCTGCGTGAAAATTTAGATGAACTTTATAATGTAATGGGATCTATCCGCTCCAAAAGAAGCAATGATAATGCGGCATGGAGCGTGGCACAAGGTTTTGTTATGTTCTTAAAGGGCAATTACAATGGGTGTATTAATCAATCAAAAAGTGCGTTGAGTTTAAGTGGAACGAATCCTTTAGTGCGGGCACAGGCTGCTATTAATATCATCATGGCTCGCAGTAAAACCATTTCAATTGTGGGCAGTGCAGAGGAAAATGAACTGTATAAATTATTAAATGACCTTTCGATAGCTGGGCAAAAGCCACTGCGGGCTAGCAATGCCGAGAGTTATGTTCTAACCGTAATGAGTAAAATTTATAAGATTCAAGGTAACCTAATGCTGGCCGAGCTGGCCCAACCGGGCATGACCCATTTCTTTAATGATGAACTTAAGATCAACCAAATTATCGACTTTCTGAAAATGGAGCAGAGTAATGTGCTGCACAATTATTTCAAAAAGAAATACCCACATTCGCTGAACGAAATTTATGATATGTTGGCCATTACAAAAATTTACAAAGGCGATCTAATCGGGGCAAGAGCCGTTTACCTAGCCAATCCGGCAGCAGGCGCCTTAGTATTGGCAGGCAATCCTTTTTCTTCGCGTATTGTTGATTGTCACGACTGTGATCACAACATGCCGCAAAAAATAAAATTCACCAAAAAGCAATTTGTTGAAGAGTTAATCAGTCTAAAACAAAAAGCTGAGGACGTTTCGCAACCTCCAAAAGAACGTGCTAAAAATTACTTTACCTATGCAAACGGCTTATACAACATGACATATTATGGCAATGCTCGCTTAGTATCGTCAAATGCTGTTGTGGATAGGTATGCTTATTATTCGCCGTATTTTCCTGAGGGGAATAGCAATACCGAGCCTTTTAAGCCATCCGGATACTTTGACTGCAAGCCTGCGTTGAATAATTATTTAAACGCCTTAAATCTTAATGCAAGCAAAGATTTTAATGCGGTTTGTGTTTGGATGGCGGCTAAATGCGAACATAATCTATGGTTGGAAACTTCATATAAAGATGGACAAAACGGCGATTTTAGTTCGGGTATCTATTTTAAAAAGATGAGGAACGAATATAATGACACCCAATTCTACAACGATGTGATTAACGAATGTGGTTATTTTTGCCAGTATGTTCGTCCGGGCGATTATACCTGCATCAAAAATCCATGATTAAGTAATCATGGATTTTATCCCTACACGACGTAGGTTGTTTATAAATTGTTTTACTTTGCATCCGTATTTAAGTGCGTTAGAGGTAGGGCTAGAGAAAATTATTCATTATACAATTTATTTAATGGAAGTTAAATTAAGAAACTGGCAGGTGTCTGATATACCTGCTTTGGTGAAACTTGGTGATAATTTAAATATTGCCAGAAATATGACCGACGGATTTCCGAGTCCTTATACCTGCGAATCGGCCGAACGATTCATTGCATTGGCATCGCACGAGCAGCCCCGTAAAATACAGGCCATACTGTTTGATAATAAGGTATGCGGTTCTATTGGAATCTATCCTCAATTTGATATTTTTAAACTGAATGCCGAATTGGCTTATTGGCTCGGCGAACCCTATTGGGGCAAAGGTATCATGAGCCAAGCCGTTCGTTTGATGTGCGATTATGCCTTCTCATCCTGGAAGCTTCAAAGAATTTATGCACGACCGTTTGGCCGAAATACGGCCTCGCAGCGCGTGCTCGAAAAGGCCGGGTTTACGCTTGAATATTCCTTACAGGATAATCTATTTAAAGACGGAAAACTCGAGGATGAGCTCTGTTATGGCTTGAGAAATCCGAATTTTAAAGTATAAGATTTGAAATAATTAGCCCCTGCAAACACAAGTTTACAGGGGCTAAGATGCACTATTGGCGGGAATTATTCCTTAACCACTTTGTGCACCACTTTTTGATCGTTGCTGGAAACCGTTAAAAAGTAAATCCCCGATTGGAAATGCTCCAATGATAGTTCACGAATCATATTTACGTCGCTTTGAGTTAAATTTTCAAAATGAACTCTGCGGCCCGATAAATCTGTCAATTCCAAATTTACATCCCCCTCCATGGTGCTCAATAAATTAATATTTAAGCGCTCTTTTGCCGGGTTGGGCCAAATTTCTACAAGAAGCTCATCCTCCATAACTGCATTATCCGCCATTACACTTTCATCGGTACGAGCCAATGGTGTGCAATTTTGAAGACCAAATACGGCGTTTACGTCAAAACCATCACCTATACCGGGGAAATTGCAAATGCCCTGAAAGGTAACATCGGTCAATTTTAAGTATGTAATAAAAGGCAAGCTGCCTAAATCTAATTTACCATCACGGCAAATTATATTACTACCTACTGATTCGCCATTTCCTGCATCTTCGGCTAAAATTGCCAAATCGTAGAAGTTCTCCCCATCACATGAGCCTTGAACTTTTACTTTTTCTGGATAATTGCTGCAAGTTCGTGAAGAATTATCGTAAAATGAGGTTTCAAAAATCTGCACATCCGAGCCCGGTCCGTTAAAAATCGCATACGAGAAGGCTAATACTACACTGCCGCCGTTTCCTAAGGAAAAGAAATTATTGTTGGCAGATGTTGTAAACGCATCATTTGCGAATATGTTGGTTAAATTGGCAGGCAAGCCCAACATACGTGAAGGAATATCGCGCGCAGAAGGAACCGGTGTTCCAATCTCGGTCAATCCTTGTGTGGCTTGGGGATCGCCCAAAAAGCCTGTTGCAGCATAACGTGCCAAACCGGTTTCTGGCGGTAAGGAACATGTTTGGTAGCCAATTACACCGTCAATATCGTAGCCATCTCCGTCTGAAGCGTAATTATCGGGCGAAACATCTTTAATTTTTAAATATTTCACCCAAGGAAAACATCCCAATTCTAAATCACCGTTATGGCAAATAGGTTCGGTTTCGCTGGTAAGTTCAATCCAGTTGCATAGATCCTGAGATGCCCAAACCCTCGCTTTTTCAGGATATTGTGCACAGTTTAAATTCCACGTTGTTTCTACAATCGTAATGTCAGCACCTACACGGTTGCAAACTGGTGCCGAAAGTTCAACAACCACCTCGCCGCCCATACCGAGGCTGAAGAAATTAATAGGGCCAGATACATCGGTATTTTCGGGGGCGCCCAACATTTTTCCCGTGTCGGATCGGTTGGCATCAACCGGACTAATTAAATCTACCTTCGGCCCTTGGCTAACCGAAACAATACTACTGAGGTACGCTTGCGCGCTGCCCATCACCGAGCAGCCGAGCACCATACCTATGCTTAAAAATTTGTTTACTGTTTTCATAAAATGAGTGTTTAAATTCATCGCAAATTTCAGTGCTGATGGAGGTTCTCATTATGATATGAATCACTTGATTTTATGATTGAAAGAGGAGCCTAATTCAAATCTTCTTAACGCATTATTATTAAATGCATTAGGATGTTAACCATGGAATTGTATGATTAATAACAAGCTTAAACCTTTGACGGTTAAATCGCTGAAAATCAATAAAAAACGTTATTTTTTTACGGCCTTTATACTATATGTACTGCCATCATTTAAATAAACTTGAAGAAGATAAATGCCAGCAATGTAAGGGGTGGCATCAATGGTATGTTTCGTGCCAGAAGCTATCCAACGACCGCTGATATCATATAGCTGCCATTTCATTAAAGGTAGCGTTCTGTCGAGATTAAAGTAATTGTTTGTTGGATTGGGAAACAGCTTCAAAGGGGTGGAGGTGTTTTCTGCATTATTACCTATTTGAGTAACAATATCTCCTGTACCGCGCCGAATTATAGTTTGATTTTGGCCTACCATCCAAATAGTTGCGGTATCGAGTGCGTGAACACCCCATCCCGCATACGCATAAGGAAATGTGATGTTAGTCCAACTTTCGCCTCTGTTTTGTGTGAAACTAACATCGCATGTAGCATTCGAAAAACTACCTACAGCAAAACAGGTGCTGTCGTTCGTGCAGTAAAAGTCGAAAACAGTTTGCAAACAGGTATTGCCGGCAGGGGTAAAAGTGCTTCCATTCGTGGTTCGATAAACCGCACCTTCGTTACTTAATACATATCCCGTACTATCGTTTAAAAACCAAATTTGACGCGGACTGCCTATGCCATTTCCGCTCAGAAGCGTGAAAGAGCTGCCGCCATTGGTTGTTTTTCGTATTTGTCCGAATTCATCCAGAACATATCCTACATTGGCCGAGGGGAAATGCAAGTCCTTTAAATTTTGACTTACCCCACTTAGGTTGATAGAACTAAAACTCGTACCGCCATTTGTACTTTTCCATAATTTACCGCTGTTGCCGCATGTGTATCCAATATTGCTGGTTGCGAAATGTATAGCGTTTAAGGGGCCGTTTGCATCAAGTGTTTGTGTGCTAAACGAAGTGCCCCCGTTGCTGGTACTTATAATTTTACCGTCGGCAGTACAAATCAACACTCGCGCAGCGCTAGTGATGGACATATCGTTAACATAGTCAAAATATGGCGCCGAGGTTTGGAGTTGCCAGTTGCTACCGTTGTTGGCGGTTTTAAGAACTTTGCCATTATCACCGGCTACCCATCCATTGCCTGAATTACCAATAAATCTAATTCGCCTGAAAGTGCTGTTACCTGATTCGGGGTTAGCATCGCTAAACGTAGCTGCATAATCGTTACTTATGCGTAGGCCTCCGGTAAGATTACCCACTACAGAATTTCCATTAGGAGAAAGTGCACCGCTTCGTAAATTACCGGTGTAAAAAGTTTGCGACCAAGTGGTGCCTCCATTCAATGTGCGATAAATGTAACCTCCTGCAAGTGCTATTCCTCGAAGCGAATCGGCAAAGTCGAAGCAGCGAATGTATTCTGAAAGTTGCGGATTGCTTACCAGGCTCCAGTTCTGCCCGGCATTGGTTGTTCTAAAGATAGCATTGCCATTAGCTCCGGCAAAGCCAAGCGTATCATTCATAAAATACAGCGAATAGCAATTGGTGAAAAAGTAGCCAAAGTTTTGCGTCCAAGTTTGACCACCATCTACTGTTTTATACATTCCAAATGAGGACGTTCTGCCAATAAAGCCTGTGTCGTTATTGGTGAACCAAACACTTTGAAGACTGCCGTTAATGGATCCGTTAGATAGCTCCTGCCAGGTATTTCCTCCATCGTCGGTTCTAAGTACTTTCCCAATATTACCCACCATATATCCCACACTATCAGAAGGGAATTGCATGTCATTAACGCCAATAGCATTATTGGAATAACTGAGTTGCCAATTTTCGCCGCCATCGGCAGTGCGGTAAAGCTCCAGTCCGGAATTATCGAAACTACCTGCCACCAGAATATTATCGTTATCAAATACCCAAATGGCTTTAAGGTGCTTAAGCGTTTTTTGTTGTTTGATGGTCCACGTTTGTCCGTTATCATAACTCATAAGGAGCATACCTTCGTCACCAACGGCTATAAATGTTTGATTGGATATAAATTTAACCTCGTTAATACTGTGCCCGCCGTAACGTGGATATTGCCAGGTGAAATCGGTATAATTCTGAGCCCAAGCATCATTTTTTGAGCAAAAAAACAGCATGCAAAAAAACACTAAACAAGAGACATATGGTTTATTCATCAAGCTAAATAGCATTGGAAAACGGTTCAACATAGGTGAGAATTAAAATCATTAAATTCTTCCCTTTTATCGCATTACGCGTTACTAAAAACTTAAGACGAAGGTATTGAAATTACTTATCTTAAAAGCGAATAAAGCATACAAATATGTAGCTTAAGTAAAACTCCAGCGTCGCGTATATGTGTTGAAAAACTGGAATCCTACTTTCCAGATAAATGTGGCTTTGTTAAGCGTGTTGTCGGCCGTAACGGCGAAAACGCCAACCCGAAACATTTGACTTTTAATGCGGAACGGTCTT
>JBKCHQ010000171.1:0-2928 GCA_046302715.1 Bacteroidia bacterium
GCAAATTACTACAACGGTATTAAATTATTTTTTAGCGGTGAAGAGGCCATTGCCAACCTTCATTTAAAACCCCGAGTAGTTATTCTCGACCATCAACTTCCAGGAATGTCGGGTTTGGAGGTATTGGATAAAATTAAGGATATAGATCCTGATATTCACGTTATTTTTCTTTCTGGAACCGGCCCTGATGTGGCTATATCGGCTTTTAAGTTGGGAGCTCATGACTTTATAGTTAAGGATGAAAATGCCTTTAACGAAGTACGTGGATTGCTAAAGAAAATTTTCAGCGAAGAAAAAACCAAGTAAGTTATCGTTTTATTACTCTGGACACCCCAGATCCGCTTTCGCTCGAAACCGACAAAATATAAATTCCAGAGCTCAAGTGTTCAGTGTTAATACTTTCTTTTTGGGCTTCTGCACCGCTAAGAGAAATCGAACCGGCAAAAACCACTTTACCTACACAATTGAATAGCTTAACATCAGCTATGCCATCGTTGCCCATATTGGGTAGTGTAAACTCTAGCGTATTGCTGAATGGATTAGGAAAGGTGTTGATCGTATAATTGCGCTTGGTTATTTGCTCAGGAAGCTCTTCTTCGACCGAAGTTCTCATGGTGAGGTTTGGCGGACATGCCCCTTGCAGGGCACTAATTCCATCTAAATCGTACCCATCGGCTGAGTTATTAAAGGAAGTAGCTGCTGTGCGATCGGTTACTCGAACAAATTGAATCGCATAAATGCCCGGACCAAGATCGAGTTGTCCATCCAAGCACACCTCGCCCATGGGTGTCCAATTTATGCCATCAAGCGAACCCTCGAAATAGGCATTCTCGGGATACCCTGCACAGCTTTGCTGACCAAAAGAGGTTTCAACTATCTGCAAATCCATACCTTCTCCATTAAACACCACAAAATCGAACTTTAACACCATAGAGCCTCTAAACCCCAAAGTGGTAAAGTTGATACCTAAATCGTCGTTTTGAGGTGCTCCCAATGCTAAATTAGGATTGGTACGCGATACATGAATGGCGCCTCCATCTTTACGGGTACCTTGTATGTAGGAAATAACCGTTTGAGGACTCCCGTAAACCAACGTGGTTGGAATTTCGGATGCTATAGTTCCGTTGAGGCATTCAATTCCATCCACATCATAGCCATCGGGAATTTCGTTCGTGTAAGGATGGTTGAGTGGACTGTTGTCTTTTAAACGTATGTACTTTGCCCAGCTAAGTGCGCCTAAATCAAACATCCCATCCTGGCAGGCCTCGCCCAAATACACGAATTTACAACCGTCCTGCGATGCATAGGCCTGAACTCGCTCGGGATATCTGGTGCAATTAAGATTGCCAAAGGTGCTTTCCGTTACCTTTAAATCGAACCCATTTCCATTGGCAATTCCCTGACTGAACTTCAGCGTTATCTCGCCACCAAACCCAAGCGACACAAAGTTAAGAGCATCGTTATTTTGAGGCTGACCAATGGCCATAGACGGATTTCGTCGCTCCAGCGGAACCAGCGATCCGTCTTTACGTTTTGCCGGTGCATACGAAACCACCTGTGCTGCATAACAAGCCGAAGGGGGTAGATTCTGCTTCAGCCCACTTGATGCTAAACTTTCGGATTTATTCGAAAAGAAAAAATACCCACCTAATACCATGAAGGCAAGGGTAGGAATGAAAATTAATACATAGTGACGGAGCTTTAGGCTCTGTTTTACGGTGGTATTAACTCTTAATCGGGGGTAACGTTTTTTCATGCACTGTAATTTCTAACTCCCCACTATATGTAAATTATGCTGTAAGGTTACAATGCCTTTGAGTTCGTTGTGTAAGGAAAAAGAATGATTTCATTATTACAACGATTTTCACCCCTTAAAATTGAGCATAAAAAAAAGGGCTTCCTTGTGGGAAGCCCTTTCAAATCTAATGTTAAAGATTAGTTCTTAATTACCTTAACCACTTCTTTGCTGGTGTTAGTTTCAACCGAAATAAAGTAAACTCCGGCATTAACACCTGATAAGTTTAGGTTATGATACACCGTGCTCGAAGAAGCAACATTTATTTTTCCTGTTTGCACGGTTTGACCTAAGTAGTTAGACACAGTGATGGTGGCCGAATTGTCCATATCGCCTGTAGTAATAGCCACCACAGTTTCGTTTTGGAACGGATTAGGATACACTTCAACACCTACAACTTCGTTTGGAGTTTCGATATTGTCAGCAAAACGAGCGGTAGAAGTTGGAGCACAAAGGCTGTTGATTACAACTACACCATCAACATCATACCCATCAGCAGAGCCACCGAAAGATGAAGCAGCAGAACGATCGGTAATGCGGATGTATTGAATAGCGCCAGCAGCAGCGATGTCAACTTGACCATCTAAACAAACTTCGCCTAAAGAAACCCAGTTAATACCGTCTAATGAACCTTCGATTTCGGCTTTTTCAGGATATGAAGCACAAGATGGGTTACCGAAAGAAGTTTCAGTAATTATTAAATCGTTGGCTGCAGGATTGTCAAATACCACATAGTTATATTTAAGTGTAATTGAACCTCCAAAACCTAATGAAACAAAATTTACAACATCAGTTCCTTGTGGTGCACCTAAAGCGTTAGTTGCATTAGTACGAGAAGCCGTAATAGGAGTTCCGTTTTTACGGAGGCCTTGAGTGTATGATACCACTTCGTCAGCACCTACAGTAACAACAGCAGGAACAGGATTTTCTTCGTAACCATTTAAACACATAATACCATCAACGTCATAAGCGTCTGCGTTAGGAACACCCTGATAAACTGCCGAAACAGGACTGATATCAACAAGTTTGATGTATTGAGCCCATGCCAAAGAACCTAAATCAAAATCAACATCTTGACAAGCATCTCCCAACCATATCCAATTGCAACCATCTTGAGAAGCATACGCACGAAC
>JBKCHQ010000172.1:0-3831 GCA_046302715.1 Bacteroidia bacterium
CAGCGTCGAGCGCTTTAGTGTTCACGCTTAATTTGCGAAACAAGTGGGGGAGTACATATTCATCGGTATCGAGCAGGCCGCGGAGTAAATGTCCGGTTTCGATGGCCTGTTGCCCGTTTTGCATGGCCAGTTGCTGTGCCATTTGCACGGCTTCCTGAGCCTTTGTGGTGAATTGGTTGAAATTCATAATGGGTTATTTTCGGTTGCGGCCTAACAAAATAAAACCCATTACCTTTTAACTGAAAAAATGACGCAAACTCTTGATTTGGAACGTCATTTTGACCTTTGGCTTTTAATTAATCGGGCAATTTGTCGTTGGTAAGTATTTGTAATTTAAAAAAGCTGCAGTCCCAATACGTGGAAATGCAGCTCCTTCATCGAATGTTTTAATCTTATTGCTTTATAAACCTCACCGATTGGCTCTGCCCCTCTGTTCGAAGAACAATCATATACATGCCGGGCATCAATCCCGTTACGTCGGTTTGTTGCATTTCTTCGCCAGATGGCACAAAGGTGAATTCGCGGATTGTTTTACCTTCAATATTCATCAGGTATGCTTTAACTTCTGTTCCATGCCATAGTTCATCGAATTTCAGAGTTACAAAATCGGTTGCTGGATTCGGGAAAACTGTTGGGGCTGGGTAATTGAATTGAATATCATTTTTTTGCACTGTTTCACTAATCAATTCAGTTTGATCTTCTAAAGGAGCGGCCAGTGAATAAAAATACGTTCTACAGGTTTGCGCAGAACTTCCACAGTTACTATTGGCTTTTACGCATACAGTAATAGAATTGACACCAATATTTTTCTTTACCGAAATAGAGGTTGTTCCTTGCCCCGATTGTATGATGCCATTTGTAATTGTCCAAGTGTAGGAGCTCGCCCCTTGAACCGCTGCAATGCTTGCAGTGCCTGTTCCGGTTGCTATGTTTACATTAGTGATGGTAATAGTTCCGGGTGCAGCTGGTTTGCCATACACGGTAATCGAGCGTAAATTACTATTGCATCCGTTCAGCGCATTGGCTCTAACCGATATTACACCGCTTGTGAATGTTGATGTAAATGTTACAGAAATACTGGTTGTGGTCGAACTGCCAGTCGCACCAGATGGTAAGGTCCAGGTATAGTTTGTCGCTCCAGCTACACTCGCTATGGAGTAGGTGCGTGTTATTCCGCAGCTGTTTGTTGTGGCTCCAGTAATTGCACCGGGAGTAGCTAATTGATTTACAATTATAACAGTTCGCGTTGTGGTAAATGGTCCACATCCGCCGCCGCCGGCTACAGTGTAAGTTACTGTATATGTTCCGGCTGTACTAGACGAAGGTACAATGGCTCCGGTACTCGAATTGAGCGACAAACCACTTGGTGAGCTGGTAAATGTTCCGCCGGTTGTGCCCGTAATTGTGCAGGGAACAGACGTAGTTGTACTCCTGCAGAAACTTGAAGAGCTATAATTGATTGATGCAGAAGGCGCTGTGGTTATGGTTACATTTACAGAGGTTGAAAAACTACCACATGTTGCTGTAGCAGCTACGGTATATGTAATTGAATATGTTCCTGCTACGCTTGTTGATGGCGTAAATACACCGGTTGTAGCATTCAAGCTAAGACCTGCTGGACTAGCTGAAAATGTTCCGCCTGAAGTGCCTGTGGTAACTGGACCTTCTTCGCCAATGGTTGATTTACAATAAGGCGTTGAATATGACATTGAAAAATAAGCGGCCTCGCTTATCGTCATGGTAAATGTCGCGAAACCAGTGCATCCCGATGCTGTTACCGAGCGCGTAACGGTATATGTGCCCGCTGTACTGGCCGCTGCATTGATTGCTCCGGTGGTAGCATTGATTGAAAGTCCTGCTGGGGAGCTGGTAAATGTGCCTCCCGGTGCACCCGTAATGGTTGGATTTATTGCGCTTGTAAAGCTTTTGCAATAATTTGAAGCCGGATAGGAAAAGGTTGCCGACGGCGGCGGTGTTACCGAAACGGTAATTGCATTCGATACCGTATTGCTGCAACCTGCAATGCCGCAAGTGATTACCGCGTTGTTTTGGGGATTGGTATAGGTAAATCCGGTTGAACCAATGCTGCTTGTTTGGTCTACTCCGTTAACTCTCCAAACCAGTGCTGATGCGGAAGCTGTATTGTTGGTGTTTGCGAGGAAACTCGCTGAACCGTTTGCGCAAACCGGCAAATCGCTTGTATTGTTAATGGTGATGTTCGGTAATGAAGTCGACAGGGGAGACGCTCCGCATCCTACCGATACGGAGCTGCGGTTCACCACATCCAAGCCTGCTGCTATATCGTTGGGAAATAGATTTTTCTTTGCTACCCCATTGGTAACTGTGGATGCCATAACCTCGGTGGCTGAACTGTGCAGTGTATGGGTAATCTGATGTGTGTGACCAATTTCGTGAAGCATCACCGTTTCAAAATCAAATTGATTCAAGGTTGGGTTACCGCTTCCAAAATTCCAACTATATGTACTTGTGCCCGTTGATGGATCATTGTTGATAATGATATCTTGCTCGTTGGTAATCGTTTTAAGTGTTATACCCGAGCCACAACCTACAACCCGATTAATCGCTCTGCCTCCAATTCCTGCAGGAAGTGGTGTTTGAATATCGTCTGTAATTACGTTCACCCCGTCAGCACTTGCTGCACGAACTGCTGTAGCTGTAGTTGAAAGCGTCCAGTTAAAACCGGTAGCACAGCGCCATTTTGTAAAACAGCGTTCAATGGTTTGACGCGCTGTGGTGCCGAATGTGGTATTAAATTGATCATTAAACTGTAGCGTGTAGGCACCCAAAGCGTTAAAATTACCGGCCACCAATACATATGCTGAATCTGATGATGTGGGTTTTACGTTAAACAAGGCATAGGAAACCGTAATATTTCCTGCACTTTGTGCTGCAACACCACCATCGGGGGTGACACGCACAGGCCCTGTGGCTGCGGGCGAATCGCCTGCCAATACATTGGATAAAATGGATGGAACAAAAACGCGAATCTCGGTATCGCTCCAAAACAGATAATCCTTCGGCAGAGGACGACCAAATGAGCCATCCGAAAAAATACTCCTAAACTCTACAAATCCGTTACCGCGTGTCGCACCAAAACCACTGCCGGTGATGGTTAACACTGTTTTTGTACCGGCGGTAACAGTAGTTGGACTCACACCATTAACCGTTGCGGCAACACCTGCAGCCGGTGAATTGTTTGTGGTACGCGCTTTAGGCTGAATAACAATAGGATTACGTCCGGTTAAGTTCGAAACACGGGCACGAAAGGCATCTACATTTTCATACCGATCAAAAATGTCGTGCATCTCCTCCGTTCTGTAGTCAATTCGAAACACCCCTTGAATAGATGTCCAAGAAGCATACAAGTTGGCCTCACGGCGTATGCCTTTCCAGTGAGTTGGAACCTGGTTGAGCAATACAATCAATTCTTCTCCGACTGCAAGATTAATGCGGTCTTCAAATTGCTCTTCCGAGAATCCGACTTGTCCTCCTTCGGCCACCAGCGTGAGATAGGCAGGTGCGCCGCCAGTGAAGTCTTCATATACCTTTAAGCGATAATAGGTAAAAATATTCGTTTTGGTATTGTTCCAATCCGACTCTTTACTCAAAACCTCAGCGCGCACAATGAGCGAACTGTTTTGAATCAAATACTGCTCAGGCAGTTTGTAAATCATGCAATGCATTTCGTGTTCTTGTGCGTAGCTTATTGATACGGCCATTAGAAACACAGACAGAAAATTTAGGAGCTTTTTCATGGTTGTTAAATTTGATGAGACAAAGCTGCCGTAATTTCAATTAGAAGTAAATCAC
>JBKCHQ010000173.1:0-5322 GCA_046302715.1 Bacteroidia bacterium
TCGCTGGTAGCATTTTTATAGACAAACCAAGCTATGATGGATATAAATAAAATAGGAAGTACGGGATAAAGGGGTGTTTTAAATCCATCACTTGCGTTTCCGTGTTTTTTTCGAATAATAAAAATCCCAATGCAGGCCAGCATAAGAAAGAACCACTCGGTTATGGTTACATAGGTATAAAGCGCTTCGAATTTACCCCAGACAAAAACAAGGAGCATCGCCCATACACTCTGAAGAATAATGGCATTAAGCGGTACACCAAAGCGGGGATGGTTTTTCTTAAAAACGGAAAAAAACATGCCCTCAACTGCCATTTGGTTAATTACGCGTGGCGTTGCGAGAATGTACAATCCGGCACAGGCAAACACCGAAACGGCTATTAGCAAGCCAATAAATTGGCCGGCACCGGGAATGATGGTATTCATCGCTTCAACCGCCAGCGCCTTTGAACTTTGGATTTCGCCGATGCCTAAAACTTTCATATATCCAAGGTTACACAAAACATAGATGAAGGAAACAATCAATGCTCCAAACAACATCGCCAGTGGAATATTGCGCTTGGGATTGCGGGCATCGCCGGCCACAAAACTGGCATAATGCCAGCCGGTATACGACCAAAGTACGCCCACAAACGCACCAGCAAGCCCACCCTCTTTTGTAGGTAAAACTGCCGTTGCGGCGGCATCGCCTAAAATGTGTTTCTCTCCTAAAAAGAGCGCCAGACCTAATAATAGAAAAATTCCGGCCATCTTTAAAACGGTACCAATATTAGCAAACCACTCACTACTTTTCAGCGAAAAGGTATTAAATAGGGTAAGTACCGCAATGGTGGCAATGGCCAGCCAGTGTTGCAGATTCTCGGGGACACCAAAAAATCCGTGCGTATATTTTGCAAAAAGTACACACAACGAGGCAATAGTTCCAGAGCTTACCACGGTAAGCAAAACCCATCCGTAAAGAAATGCCGGTAAAGGGCCGTATGCTTCATTTAAATAAGAATACACCCCACCTGCTTTAGGAAATCGACTCCCAAGTTCGGCAAATATTAAGGCGCCAATGAGCGACACAACGCCTCCTGCCACCCAAAGCAAAATTATGGTGAGCGAATCGGGTACTTTTCCGGCAATGCTGCTCGGAGTTTCAAAAATGCCTGAACCGATAGTGCTTCCGATAGCAATCATCGTGAGTGCAAAGAGCGACAGGCCTTTTCTTTCTGGTTTCATAGGGGCAGATTATGAATTAAAAGCCCGAACCTACATAAAAAAAAGCATACTATCATGCTAAGGTACAAAGCTGCGTACTATAGATCGAACCTGTGCCGTGTAGGAGGCGCCAAAAAGTAGCACATGCACCAGCAGTGGATAAAGCTGAAAAACAGGCATGCGTTGGCGCCAGCCCGGAATTAAAGGAAAATGTTCAGCATAAGCGTCGTAAAACACTTGCGGAAATCCGCCAAAAAGCATTGTCATGGCCAGATCGCTTTCACGGTGGGCAAAAGCCGGAGAGGGGTCGATATAAATCGCTCCTTTTGAAGTATGCAGCAAATTACCCCGCCATAAATCGCCGTGGATGAGCGCAGGCGGCTCATGAGGCACCAACTCGTTAAGCCGACTTAACAAGGCCTCAATGCCGCGGAGGTCGGTTTTGGAAAGCATGCCTTTATCGAACGCTTGTTTGCTTAAGGGCTCAATACGACGGAGAATATAAAAATCGTTGAACGTAGGGCAGTAATCGTTACATTGAGCCAAAGAACCCACATAATTGGTAAAATCGAGACCAAATTTTTCAGCGGTAGTTTGGTGCATATTGGCCAATTGCATCGCGGCAGTTATGAAACTTTGACTTGATTCGGGTACGGTTTCCTGAAAATCGAGCAAGAGGATATTTTCGCTGTAAAAAACCACCTCAGGGCAAGGCAATCCCGCCTCAGCCAATAGGCGCAATCCTCTAGCCTCTGCGGCAAAAAAATCGCTTGGTACGTTGCCTTCTTTTAGAAACAGGCTTTTCCCATTGATTAAGTCGAGCTTCCACGTCCTGCAGAACGAGCTCTGTGCCGTTTCGGTGATGCTGATTGCATTATTGGAACAGAGGATTTGTTCACGCTCTAGTTCCAATGTTATTACCTCAGACAAACCAGGTTTCAAAGGCTTCATTACTTTATGAAGAATAATGAAATCCTATAGAAATAATGAGGTGTTAAGGGCAGATTTTTTCGAATCTACCATTAATAAATTGATATCGAATTACTTCATCAGCAGGTGCTATTCGGCTTGAACCATCATCGTTATAAATCTCTTTTGTTCCCTTTTTTATCAAGGAAAGTATTTTGCTTTCGTTGTCGAAAACAACTTCAGTAACATAGCCAAAATATCCTTCTTCACCCTCAGGGATGTTGCCGGCGTTATTTTCTGAAGTTGTTACCGATAAAACCATTTCGCCCAAATAATAAAAAGTAAGATACTCGCCCATATAACCCATATTTCCAAATGCTCCATTAATTTCAACAAAATAATCTTCAATACCAAAGGGCCTTAAGGAAACCTCATCCGGTGAGCCAAACGCACCATAAAAACCGGCAAACTTATCAAAACCTGCTAATGATATTTTTCCTTTAGACTTATCGTAATCAAAAGAAATAATGCTTAGTCCTAAGGCACAAGCATGACACATTTCATACTCCGTTGCCGATTCTTTTTTGATGGTTGAGGTTACTAAAATTAAACGGGTCGCATTGGGAGTGCGGTATATCATCACCGTATCGATCATGGTGTACAACATGCCATCATACGATGCGCCCCATAACGATTTTTCATAAAAATTGGGCTTCCAAACGCAGGCGGTTCCGTTCCACTGCCCGTTAAACAAGGTGGACATAATTTTGGGCAAAGAAGTTTTACCTGTATACGAAAACTCTTCCTGCGCCTTAATGGAGTTAGTGAACAGAACAATTAAAATACTAGCAAAGAATGATGATCTCATAAAATGTCAATTTTTACAATGGGATTAGATGAACGGATCCACCGCACCATCGAGCAATGTCTCGAGCTCTTTAAATTCGTCACATTCCTTTGCTTCGGTAAGGGTAAATTTTTTACCCATTGCCCGATCAATATCTTTAAACTTTTTGTTAAGTGTTATTACAAACTCTTTTTCTTCGGCCGATAAATCCTCCGGTTTGCGCCCTTTAGCGATATCGTTAATTTTATGACATACCTTTAATAGTGCGCCCGTATAATCACATACTGATGTAAGTTCTGAGATTTTGATGTCCTCAGGTTGACCGGAACAACCGAATAAAAATGGAAGACTAAAAATCAGAATGGCAGTTTTGAATTTAAGAGATTTCATGGTTTTTGGGTTTATTATGTTAACGGTTTATGGGATTAAATGTGAGAGCCTTACATCACTTCGGTGTAATTCAATTCCTTGCCAAAGGTTTCGTCCACGCCCATTGTTGCCCACAAAGCAAGCAAAATACAAATAACACCCACCGCTGCGGCCGAACCCAAGGTTCCCAATGTGGGTTCGAGCGACCTAAAGCCCCAGGTTATGGGAATTACTGAGCCACGCACAAAATTAGGAACCGTTGTAGTAACCGTACTGCGAATATTGGTACCAAATTGCTCAGCGGCCATCGTTACAAAAAGGGCCCAAAAGCCGGTTCCTGCACCTACCAGGAAACAAATAAAGTAGAACCAATCTGTGCTTCGTCCGGCCGTGGTTCCAAAGTACATCCAGGCAACAATCGCTGAAAAACCGAGATACATCAACACCACTTTTTTACGACTTTTCAATACCTGGCTTAAAAATCCGCTTATTAAATCGCCCACCGACAGGCCCAGATAGGCAAACATTACGGCTTGACTGTTAACTACCTTTCCATCCACATTTAACAGCGTACCTCCAAAATTTTCGGCAAGAGAAATTAGGATTCCGATAGCGTACCAAACCGGCAATCCAATTAAAATACATTTCAAATATTTAAGCGCGCTGGAGCTGTTTTTAAACAATGAGAAAAAATCGCCTCGCCGCACTGAGGCCTTATGCACGCTTCGGTACATCTCCGATTCTAGGGTTCCGATGCGCAACACGAGCAATAACATACCCAACAACCCGCCAACAAGATAGGCTATTTGCCAATTGGCTAACACAGAGCCGGTCAATTCAGAAATCCAATGACTTTCGCCACCTACTAAAGCGGCTAGAACAGCACCTAAAGCACCAAAGGTTACAATAATCATGGTGCCGTAGCCCCGTGTTTCTTTACTCATTACCTCAGCCACCAAAGTGATGCCAGCTCCAAGTTCTCCTGCTAAACCGACTCCCGCAATAAAACGAACTGCGGCATAGGATGGGATGTCGGTTACAAAAGCGTTGGCTATATTGGCCAACGAATACATTAAAATAGAGCCAAAGAGCACTTTTATTCGGCCTTTCTTATCTCCTAGTATCCCCCATATTATTCCCCCAATGAGCATTCCAGCCATTTGCCAGTTAAAAAGCTCGATACCGTATTTTCTTAATTCGGCCTCGGAGGTAAATCCTAAATGCTCCAGACTTTCTTTTTTAACTACATTGAAGAGAATCAAGTCGTAAATGTCTACAAAATAGCCTAATGCAGCTACTGTAATGAGCAGAAGTGTAGTTCGATTCTGCTTTTGAAATAAGGTATTCATCGGCCCAGCTGGTTGTTTATCCAATCGGCAACGTGCTGCAAAACTTCTTCTTTTTCGGGTTCATTGTGCAGCTCGTGATACAAACCTTCCCAAGATTTAAAATCGCATACCACTCTGGCTTTCTGAGCAAAATCATCGCTTGCTTCGAAAGAAGTTATTTTATCGGCGCTTCCGTGCATCAGGAGCGACGGAACCTTGAGTTCATTGGCATGCTGCAACGCGTAAAGTCCGGCTTCGTACAAATTCACAAAACAAGCTGCACTAATGCGATCATGCACATAGCGGTCTTTTTCGTAAGCTTTTACAACATCTTTATCACGTGAGAGATGCTCGGTTTTAAGGCCAGACCCTTGAGTAAAACCGGGATACAGATTTCGCATCAGGCGCGCCAGCTTAACCTTAAAAACAGGTGGTTCAAATGCCAGCCTCAACCAAGGCGCAGAAACGATCATACCCTTTACCTTGTGGGGCTTCTTTAAAGCATAATTCAAAACCACGTTTCCACCCATACTATGGCCGTATAGGAAAACGGGTTTGTCTTTAAACTGCAGGCGGGTGCGTTCCAGCAATTCATCTACTCCGTCGAGCAACTGATTAAAATGCGTGATATGCCCCTTTGTGCCTTCTGATTTACCATGCCCGCGTT